>NZ_AMZS01000029.1:0-60064 GCF_000314615.1 Acinetobacter sp. WC-323 | reverse complement strand
TCGATACCAAACTTCGTGCCGACCAAGTGTTGCAAGACAAGTTAAACAGCTTGCCAAATACCACCGTGATCATGAATGCATTGAGTACAGAAGTGGTCGGTGATGGTGCTCAGGTGACGGCATTGAAATATAAAGACCGTGCTACTGATGTTGAACATACGGTTGAGCTGGCAGGGATCTTTGTACAGATCGGCTTGTTGCCAAACACCGATTTCTTAAAGAACAGTGCGGTGGAGTTGAGCAACCGTGGCGAGATCGTGATTAATGATCGTAACGAAACCAGTGTCAAGGGTGTATTTGCCGCAGGTGACTGTACCACCGTGCCTTACAAGCAAATTATCATTGCTACTGGTGAAGGTGCCAAAGCCTCACTGTCTGCCTTTGATTACATGATCCGTTCAGGCGTTTAAATGCTTTAAAAAATGAAACACGCACTTATGTTTTCCGATGTAAGTGCGTGTTTTTACAAATTTTCAACTTTATTCTTTATGCAGTTTATGGTTATATTTTTGCTATCCATTCCTATTGGATGCCACAAAGAAAAGGAAATAGACAATGAATAAATTACTTGTTGCATTAGGTCTTGCTGCTACTGTTGCGCTTGTAGGCTGTAATAAAGATAAAGCACCTGAAACTGGCGCGACCACAGGTGAACATTTAGAACACGCGGCTGATCAGGCTGGTGCTGATATTAAAGACGCTACTCAAAACGCGACTAGCGATGTTGCAACTGCGGTAGATACAGCGGGCGATCAAATTGATGCTGCTGCTGATCATACGGCAACTGCAACTGCTGAAGCTGCTGCAAAAACTGAAGCTGCTGCACGTGATGCGACAGCTAAAGTTGCGGGTGCAGTAGAGTCTGGTGCTGCTGACGTGAAAGAAAAAGCTCAACAATAATTGAGTTGACATAAAAAAGCCTCTGTTCACAGAGGCTTTTTTATTGGGTGTCCTAGCTCAACAGCCCTTCATCACGCATGGCAATCTGCACTGACTGACGTTCAGCAATTTTATTGCGTAACGCAATCACGTTGATATACGGGGTTAAATCATGCTCGATATGATTCGACCAGT
The DNA here is from genome assembly GCF_000314615.1 of Acinetobacter sp. WC-323. Classification (NCBI taxonomy): domain Bacteria; kingdom Pseudomonadati; phylum Pseudomonadota; class Gammaproteobacteria; order Moraxellales; family Moraxellaceae; genus Acinetobacter; species Acinetobacter sp. WC-323. The sequence goes on along the minus strand of NZ_AMZS01000029.1, from coordinate 58,990 downwards.
TGGTGAGCACAAATAAATAGGCATCCGCCGGGCCAAAATTATCATCTACCAGATAATCACAGTCTGATTCAGCCAGATAGTTATCGATATATTTCAATAAACGGTCAACTTCAGCATAGGCCTTGGTCTTTTCATCATCGGTAAGTTTACCGGTAAAGAAAACCGCATAAGCATCATGCAATTCCGAGTTCAAATATCCCAACCATTCCAGAACTTTGGCACGTCCCATACCTGATGGCGGAATCAGGTCCTGCTTCGGATCGTGTTGCGCAAGAAACGGTAAAATCGCCACATTTTCGGTTAAAATCAAACCTGGATTAATTTCCAAAGCCGGTACATAACCCTTTGGATTAATCTCGTAATAATCTGCACCTTTTGAGGTTTTATGTGTTTTTAGATCAACTCGTTCTAAATCAAAATCTACATTGATTTCATTTAAAATAATGTGGGCTGCCAATGAGCATGCGCCAGGTGAATAATACAACTTCATAATTGATCCTTGTTATCTAACAACTTATGCTCTAGAACGTTCCTACGAAACTCGAGAACAGACAGAATTAAAATTTATAATCGCTTTCATGCTAAGAACATCTACACCACTACTATTAATAAATTTTTTTCGACCTTGCAAGTTATATTCCGTGACGATTGATTAATTTATGAAAAAACAACCAAACAATGTCACGTAAACTGGATTAGGCTCGACCAAAAAGCTTGCCTAACCATTCAAATAACGAATTTAGAAATTCCACGATAATATGTTTCGGATGATTAGGTTCAAGTTGTGAATCTGCGGTTTTCATATCCAGATCAACAATCACAGGATCATGGTCTGAAGAACGGTAGGCATCAGCCGCAAAGAACAGATCCTTTTGCGCATCGGTTTTATATTCCTCGTTATAATCCAATACCGTTGGCTCATCGGCATTGATATGCCAGGCAAAGGCTTTAATCACACGTTTATACAGATTGGCATCGGCAATGGCATGATCTAGGTTACCTGCACCGCCATAACCATCTGCATCACTCGATACACCAAAGACATAGCTATATGCCTGATTGCCCTCACCGACCTTACTGTCATTCAACAGAACTTTATAATTGGCTTTCTCAAAAGTCAGAATCGGATCTTCTTTGGCATAACTATTCATATCACCTAAAAGTAAGATATTCGGATTCTTCACTTGGGTTGGATTCTTAGCAATCCATTGCGTGAGTTGTTCAACTGCTTTCACACGGGTTGGGTTCCAGCACCCTTGTCCATCGCGTTGATCTGCATCGAGAGAATTTTCATCGACACCTTTACAGCCTTTCGATTTAAGATGGTTTGGAATCACCGTAAAGATTTGCCCACCTTGTACAGGCTTGAAGGATTGTGCAATGGTCGAACGGTTTTTATCACCCAGATCCAATACCGCAGCTTTATTCACGGGTTGAACACGTTTGCTGTTATAGATAATCGCAACCGCAATCACATCCGTACCCAGCTGATTAAGTTCTTCTGGAATCACATATTTCCAGTCTGGCCCTAAAGCCTTAGTCAAGTTAGCAACTGCACTATCACTGCCATAACCATTATTGGCAATCTCCATCAAGCCATATACATCAGCATCGATTGATTTTAATGCGCTCACAATTTTGGCATGCTGTTTGTCGAACTCAGCCTGACTGTTAGCGCCACGTTCGGTTGGGAAGCCAGTCTTGCCATTGTCATAGTTGAGTACATTAAATGCTGCAACACGAACATGTTTGCTTTGCTTAGCCGTAATCGTTGGCCGCGGATTGGTGCTGGTCACGACTTCCGGCAAGTTTGCCCCTGCAATGGGTTGTACACGCCAGGCATTAAAACGGTATTCCAAAATACCTTGTGCATTTTTTAACTGATAGCCTGAGCGCAGTGTATTTAAAGCACTAAAGTTTTGTGGCAACCACGGCGCACGGTTTTGATTGTTATAACCATCATCAAAGATAATTTTTGAAAGCAGATTTTGCTGTGCTAACGCCTTGGCTTCATTTGAAAGTGCCGGATACAGATTGGTTGGAATAAACAGCCGTCCCAGACTTAAAGACAACTCCCCATAACGACCGAAATTATAGTTTTCACTGACCGTCAACGTTTGCGGTAATTTTATCAACATACCCTGATAACGTTTCGGTGAGTTCCCTGCCGTATCGGTCAAACTGCTAAAGGGTAAATTCAAATCCAGGGGTTGAATCAATGACGCCATGTTCTGGTTACAGGTCTTGATATCCTGCTGCAACTGATCCAATTGAAGCTGGTTTTGATAACTGGTTAAACGGCCACGCAAGATCACTTCATCACCAACCTGCCCACCGTTTATGGCACTACTTGCAGGAATATAGACGAAGATGGCATTGCTGACATTTGGCGTTGCTTTGCTATCAGGTGTTTGCACATAGAAACCGGAGAAACCGTTGTTATAACGATAGTCTGCGGTGATCACCCCACGAATGGTATAGTTTTGATTCTGAGCTGAGTCGGCTAAACTGGCAATCGGTGTATCACGACTGCTACAACTGACTGCATCGCTAATCGGCGGTGTGGTGGTTGAACCGCTTAAGTTCGAAAAGTCATTCCGGTCCGTCCAGGCCTGCCAGGATTGATCCAGGTCAAATGGACTGGTTGGGTCAACACTCACGACTGAATTGTCTGTTTGAATGCGTTTAAAGCTGTTACCCATGCTTAAAACCGTTGTACCCCAACCTGCTGCTGGGCGCTCGCCAATGCGACCGAAACGATCTACCGGTGTCCCACGATACAGCAATATCACCGCATCATCACCATTAAAGGATAGACCAGCAACCTGATTAACCTTATTGCCTAATTGGGCTTGTAATTCTGAACGGCCGATCAGATATTTCTGTTTGCTGGCTAAACTGCCCTGTAAGGGAAATGCTGCGGTTTTAACGGTGCCGCCATTATTAAACTGCTGGATTTCATAATCTGCCAGATTGACCGTTGTGGCATCGGGGTTATAGATTTCTAACCCCTTTTTATTGCTGCTGCCATCGACATACTGACTAAACATCAGTTGTGCATGCGCCGCAGAAAAGATTGAAGATGCGCCCAACAGGCTTAAACAAATGACGATCGAATGGTATTTAAAATTATGCATGGTTTTTTACTTAGTGTTTAAATTGCCATTAGGCTATGCAAGTTCTGTGACAGCACCATGAAGATTTTTTGACAAGTTTTCATCATTTTTAAAAATAAACGACTAAATAAAATCACTTAAAAGTTTGACTTGTCCACCTGAGCACTTAAAATACGGCATTTCTACATTTATATCTCCAGAATCATGTCAAACGATCAGTTAGAAACGCAAATTACGGAACTCGACAATTTGCCTGAGCACCGTGAAATTGTGACGTTTATGCGTCGTTCAGCTCCGCTCAATACTTCACAACGTACTGCTTTAGAAGATTATCGTGATTTAATTTTGGAATACCCTGTTGGTGATTTACGCCAGCATTTTGAACATCCTGAACGTCCATTAACCGTTGAAATCGGTTTTGGTATGGGCCGTTCTTTGGTGTTAATGGCAAAGGCCAATCCTGAGCGTAACTTTGTCGGCATCGAAGTGCATGTGCCTGGTATCGCACAGTGTGTTTATGAAGCGGGTATGGCTGGCTTAAAGAATCTGTTTGTACTGGATGCCGATGCCATTCAGGTATTACGTGAAATGCCAGACAACAGCATTAACTGTGTACAGCTTTACTTCCCGGATCCATGGCAGAAGAAACGTCACTTTAAACGCCGTTTTGTCATTCATGAGCGTATGCAACTGGTTGAACAGAAGCTTGAGCTGGGTGGGACTTTCCATGCAGCGACAGATTGGGAGCCGTATGCAGAATGGATGCTTGATATCCTAGATAACCGTCCTGATATGGAAAATCTGGCAGGTAAAGGCAATAGCTACCCTCGCCCAGACTGGCGTCCAGTGACCAAATTCGAGCGTCGTGGTCTTGAATCTGGTCATAAGATTAATGATTTTATCTTTAAGAAAATTAAATAAGTCGATTTAGTTTTCGAAGGAAGCCACTAATTGTTTAGTGGCTTTTTTATTGCATAAACATTGACATGATTGAGATCAGGCTATGGCGAGTCATGCTCTAATTGTTTTAACACCTCTCCTGATTCTTTAACTCCATTTTCATAGGCTTTTTTAAACCAGTACTTGGCTTTTTCAAGGTTATGATATTCATTTATATAGAGGTAACCTAAATTATGCTGGGCCATAGGGAAATTCTGCTCAGCTGCACTTTCATATAGTTTTAAAGCCCTCTTTTCATTCTTGGGCACCAGCAAACCATCAGAATATATATTTGCCAGATTATATTGGGCTTCAGGCATATTTTGTCGTGCGGCCTTTTCATATAACTCCATGGCTAGACCAATATCTTTTTTCACCCCTCTCCCTGAAGAATAAGCATTTGCGAGATTAAACTGGGCTTTAGCGTAGCCTTGATCTGCAGATAACCGATAAAAAGCTAAAGCTTTATTTCGGTCTTTTTCCACATAGTGACCATGGTCATACATAATGCCCAAATTATATTGTGCTTCCGGAAAATTTTTCTGTGCGGCTCGCTCATACCAGTAAAAAGCTTTTTCTTCGTTTTTCGCGGTCCCAAGGCCCTTGAAATACATGCCGGCCAAATCATTTTGAGCAATCGCTGAGCCTTGTTGCGCTGCTTGTTCAAACAAAGCCTTAGCTTTTATGTAATCTTGAGGTACATCTTGGCCCAAGAAGTATCGCCCTCCTTGCTGATAGAGCAATTCGGCTTGTACCTCCTGATTATCCCGAGTTACTTTTGAACAGGCACTGAATTGAAAAATAGTCAAAACAATCAAAATAACAATAAATTTTTCTTTCATTTCAATACCTTGTATAGATCAGATGAATACAAAGCCAAATTTTCATATCCATAGGAAAATTGAATGTACGATTACAACTTTGATTTCCAGTAGTTTGCTTTTTCTGGACTATATTTTAAGCTACTGCTTTCTGCGTAAATATCATATAACAATGCCTTGGCTGATGGATTTCCATTACGAACAGCCATTTCTGCATATCGTATTGATTCATCTAAATTCTGTTTCATACCTGCACCATTATAATATTTAAGTGCAGTATTATATTGCGCTAACGAATGGCCATGATCTGCCGCCCGCTTAAACCAGACAAGGGCTTGAAGTGGATCTTGTTCTACACCCTCACCTCGTTCATACGCCAAGCCCACATTATTTTGTGACTCGAGATCACCCTGCTCAGCTGCTTTTAATATCCATTTAAAAGATGCTTTGATGTCCTTTTCAACGCCATCTCCACCATATAATTGAGCAGCAACAACTGTCTGGGACTGTATGAGTCCAGATTCGGCAGATCGAATAAAATATGTAAACGCTTTTGCCCTATCCTGCTTTACACTTAACCCTTTATAATAAGCCAATCCTACATTATGAATCGCAGATGGATTCCCCTTTTTGGCCCCTTCTTCAAACCACATTAAAGCTTTTTGATCATCTTTTTTTACGGCTTCATTGCCATATTGATAAATCAGTCCTAATTGTAACATGGCATTAGAAGAACCTAGTTGTGCAGATTTCTCAAATAGTTCCAATGCTTTCTTTTGATCAAATTTTTCACCTTCACCTGTGGCATACATAGATGCCAATACAAAAATGGCTTCTGCATCATTTGCTTTTGCAGCCTTTTCCAGATCATGTTTAGACTTATACTCCGACACATCTTTATAGTCTTTAGTCAGCGTTCCATGAGTGTTTGCTTCTTTGTCTTGACTGCATGCTGATGTGAGCGATATTAAAGCAACAAAAAAAAATCTAAGCTTCATTAAGTAACCTCTTACTTCAACCCTTTTTCTTATCAAAATAATCTTCTGGATAAGGGTCTGGGCCTTTTAAATTCTTTCGATAATACATAACACTGATGTTGATTCCATCATTAATTAAATAATCATTGTAAAAATCCTGCTCTTTAGGATCATCAAAGCCTAGTTTTTCAAATATTTGCTCTGATAATGTTCCAAAATTTTCATATGATTTTCTATAACCAAAATAATTTACAAAAGCCATCAATGGAATACAGATAAAAATACTTATAAGTATCCACATTATTAAATATAGAAAAGAGTCCCAAGAATAATTAAAATCAAAAATGTAAAAAATTAAAAGCATTATTGACATCCCACCCCAACAAATTAAAGTGAAATAATAGGTTTGCATAATAATCGCTTTATAGCCCTTCTTTACTGAACGACCCATTTCATAGATCATATAAAGCAAACCAGATTTAGGATCAAGAATGGCATAAACCTGATAACGCCCATCTACAGGCTTGTCATTAATTACAGCGATCAGTTCATCATTTTCTTTAAAACGAGCCGTTGTAAATTGCCCTAGTAAAGAATGTCCTTCTATCTCCCCTGTAAACGTGATGCCATCTTTAGCTTTACCTGCCATCACTAGGATAGGAGCACTGGTAAGTAACGAACTACTTTCAGCCAGTACACCTGCAAAAGCAGTACCAGTTGCGATTCCTCCCACATTTTGATTTACGGGTATTTTGGATTTGGCTTTTTCTAAAGAATGGATTGGGCCTTCTACCAGTTTTAGGTTTAATTTTAGACCAGTCATCATTCACTAACTTTTTTCTTATCAAAATAATCCTCTGGATATGGGTCTGGGCCTTTTAAGTTTTTTCTATATTCCATGACACTAATATGAATGCCATCTTTGACGATACAATCATTGTAAAAATCCTGTTCAATTATTTTAAAACCTAAGACTTTAAAAATTTTATCAGATAATACTCCCATTTTCTTTGATACTCGGCCGAAAACAAGATAAGAAAAAGAGAAGGAAAATAAAAAACTTATAATAAAGCTTAAAAATAAATATTTAATAATATCATTAAAATAAATATCTACACTACCTCCATAATAAATTTTTGAACCTAATATTAAAATAGATATAAATGAAAAACATACTAGTCCTAAAAATAATGCTACCTTATTGTTATAGTTATAAGCTTTTTTCAACGACCGTCCCAATTCATACATCATATAAAGTAACCCAGTTTTAGGATCAAGTACAGCATAAGTTAAATGTCTTCCTTGCTCTTTTTCCCTACTAATCACCCAAACCTGTTCATCGCCGTTCTTAAATTGTACTGTTGTAAACTGACCAATCAAACGATAATCACCGACTTCACAAGTAAAGGATTTAGCATCTTCTCCACTTGCTGCCATTAGCAAAATTGGTGCATTTGTCATCAATGCGCTACTGCTGGCTAAAGTACCTAACATTGCCGAACCAACAGCTTGCTTCTCTATATTTTTTAAAGTATGGATTTTAGAATCTTCAATTTGAAGATTCCTTACACGGCCTTCGATTTTTATCATTTCTTATCAAAATAACCCTCTGGATAGGGATCTGGGCCTTTTAAATTTTTTCGATAATACATAACACTTCGTCTTAATTTACCCTGTTCATCAGTAAAAAAGTTATTAGCTCTAAAATCCTGATTTTTAACATTTTGAAAACCTAGCACCGTAAAAACTTGTTCTGATAATCGACAAGCCTGTTTCTGATCACGTGAAAATAAAAATGTACTTAAAACAAATAAAAATGTAAAAACAAATGGTGCTATGATAAGAGGGAGTAAATATTCAGAGAGACTAAAATCCAAACCCTGATCAAAAAAAAGCTCCCTATTAATATGATTGCATTTCCGAACAATACAAAAAATAGAGCAACAAATAGCGCTGTTTTACAAATACTTATATAGCCCTGCTTTAACGAACGCCCCATCTCATTAATCATATGTAATAATCCGTTTTTGGGATCTAAGGTTGCATAAACCAAATGTCGTCCTTGTTCTTTTTCTTCACTAATTACCCAAACCAGTTCATCACCATTCTTAAATTGTACTGTGGTAAACTGACCAATCACACGATAATTACCGACTTCACATGTAAATGATTTAGCATCTTCTCCTCTAGCGGCCATCATCATAATAGGAGCATTGGTCGCCAAGCTACTGCTTGCAGTTAAAGCTCCTATCATTGTAGTACCCGCAGCTTGTTTTTCGATGTTTTTAAATGGATAAACTTTGGAATCTTCAATTTGAAGATTCCTTACACGGCCTTCGATTTTTATCATTTTTTATCAAAATAATCCTCTGGATAAGGATCTTTTCCTTTTAAACTTCTACGGTAATACATCACACTACGTTTGAAAGTATGCCCATTTTCCTTAAAATGATCTGCAGTTCCAAAGAAATCTTGATTTTTAACATCTTCAAAACCTAACACCTCAAAGACTTGTTCTGATAGTCGACAGGCCTGTTTCTGATCACGTGAAAAAAGGAAAGTACAAAGTACAAGTATGAAAGAAAAAAGAAATGGAGGGATAATAAAAAGTGTAAAATATTCAAAAAGACTATATCCCAAACCATTTTCGGAAATAAACCAAGTCACTAATACGATACAGTTAATGATAAATATAGAGAATAACCCCAAGACTATTGCTGTTTTAATAATACTAATATAACCACATTTTAAAGAACGCCCCATCTCATTAATCATATGCAATAATCCAGTTTTGGGGTTTAGGGTTGCATAAACCAAATATCGTCCTTGTTCTTTTTCTTCACTAATGACCCAAACCAGTTCATCGCCATTCTTAAATTGTACTGTTGTAAACTGACCAATTACTCGATATTCGCCCACCTCACAAGTAAAAGATTTAGCAGCTTCTCCTCTTGCTGCCATCATCATAATAGGAGCATTGGTTGCCAAACTACTGCTTGCAGTTAAAGCTCCAACCATAGCTGTACCTGCTGCTTGTTTTTCGATGTTTCTAAATGGATGGATTCTGGAGTCTTCAACTTTTAAGTTTCGAACACAACCTTCAACCACTAACATTTTACTCATCTTAAATACTCACCATTGCTTTACTAAATGCTTCTTCTTCATCTTCGAAAGATTCATATTTCCCCGCTTCAGTCCCAAATACTGACTTTTTACACCATTTTTGCAGTTCATTTTCTGTGTAGTAATAATTTCTCAAAATAATCTCAATTACAGTCAAAGCCAACCCAGCCCAATTTAGCCAGGCCACAGCACGAACCAGACCCAATCTTAATAATTTCTCCATTAGTACCATTGACTCAATTCTTCTAACAAGTGAAGTACCTTGTAATGAAGGCAGCAATGTCAACATTCCAAAACCTACTGCAACGACCCCTATTGAAGCTAAGACTTTAACGCCTAATACAATTGCCAACCAACCATTTTTATCACCCATAAGTTCCTTACCAAACGCTGTAGTATCAGCAATTAAACTAAATGTTGCACCGCCAATAGCAAACCATGCACCAAAATGCTTAATTTTATTCGCTTTTTCTTCAAAACTTAATGCTGCAATTCCGCCACCAGCTACGTCTAAAACAGCTGCTGTAGATGCCAACAATCCAGCAGTAACTTTAAAACCATTTTCCCAATTTCTATCTCCAGCAAAAAGACTGGCTTGCGTTCCCAAATTCATTAACTCGAATACAGCAACAACCCCCGAAATCCTGAGTGCTACACTCACAGGAGATTTACTCAGAATTTCTTTAATTTTCTGTGCAGCCGTATTCTGCCCTGCATTTTTCCAACGTTTTTGGATTTCTGTCGCATTCAACTGACTTGCAGCATTCGTCATTTTCAAGTCAATATTATAAAGCAATGACCATTTTGGTACTTTGTCTGTTAATAACGAACTATGAGCATAGGCAATAAAAGAAACCCTTGAAAGTTTCTTTGCAATCAAAGGACTTGCATTATATTGCAGGCTCCATTTGGCTACACTGCGTGTAATCTCGGAAATCCAGGGTAAAGTTCTGGCAGGATTATACCATTTCAGGTCATTAATTTTATTGTTTGGGTCGGCTAGCCATTGCTCCCAAAGCTGGTCGGCACTGACAAACGCAGCAATTAAACCCTTTAAACTGGATTGAGTCTGATCCCAGGTTAAAGAGGTAATTTCAGGACTTTTTGCATTATATTGATCAATCAGACTTTTTTGATTATAGGTGACCGCCCGCATATATAGATTATCGTCAGAGATTTTATCCACCCCTAACCATTTTTCCATCAATGCCTGCCCTTCATCACACCCTGTCATGCCATCCATGACAGAAAGTGCTTTTATATGAAATAATGCACCATCCCCCTTTAGAACCGTCTGATCATAAGTATAAAATGCTTTTAGCAACTGTTTTGATTGCAACCATTTTAAATGATCGCTTGCATAGGCTTGTGCCGATTTGCGTGCCTCATTCGTTAATGCTTTCACTTTGTCGTCAAAAGCATTTTTTGCAGTCCAATCAATTTTAGTCGAATATTTGGTTTCCCAATCCAATTTCGCTTGTGCTTTAGATTGACTAATAATCTTATCTCTGACCTGCTTTTGTCCCGCAGCATATTTTTTATTGTACTGCTGTAAAAACTTTTCTTTTTCTTGCGGCGAAGCTCGATCCCAAATTTCATTGACTTTGCTTTGGTAGTCTCTTTGATCCATCGATCCAAAGAGAGGGATTTTACCTTGCGCAAATATTAATTTAGTACTTAAATCTGCCTGTAAAGTATTCGTGCTTAAACCTTGATTAATCAGTTTGTTTTCAATAATAATTTTAATACTATCAACCAGTTGAGAAGAATGCAACTTATGTTCATTGGTCGTTTTATTATCTTTCTCTGCGATATATTTTGTAAGTTTTTCAAATCTCGCATTTCGGCTTTCATTGAGTTTAAGCGTTATCCCAATTGGATCATACAACGCCATACAAGCAACATTATTAGGTTCTTGAGCAAATTTTTTCAAAATTTGATCAATTCGTCCTGTACCAAAACTTTTGACATTATAAATTGAATTTTTCAGATTAGCTGTAGCCAAACAGTGTGCTTGAGCAGCTCCCCCTCCTACAATAAACTTTTGCCATTTGCCTTCAGTTACAAACTTTTCGGCATTTTTTTCATATTCTTTTAGTTTTAATTTACTTATCGGATCATGGGTATGGATGAGATAAGCAATTTTAGCTTCATCTTTAGGATTGCTTTCTAGAGTAATCAGAGATGAATTAACACTATGCCCGGCCCCTTTGCAGGCAAATTCAGGCACACTTTTAGGCGCTTCTTTACCTACAGGAAAATAAGATAAATGTCCTTTTGGTGTAACTAGATAGCCTGCCCACTCTAAAGCTCCTGAAGCCCGTTTTACTAAACGATAGATATATCCAGTATCAATCATTTCTACCGCATATTTAAAATGACTTAACTGAATCTCTTTTACATTTTTTCCTAATGTCGCTGGCAAAGCCGGTGCTGCGTTACTGACTACCGTATAACGTAAAGGTAAAATATTAAATCCTGTTTTACGACAGAAGTTAGAACACTCTTTTTGTGCTTGCCCTGCGCTATTATTCTGTACATTTGCAGCAGTGGACTGTTTTGCAGATTTGGAAACTGAACTTTCAGTTATTTTTTTGGCTAATTTTTTCAGATCTTCTGGACTTCCAATCTTACCCAAAGAATTGTTTTGACCAAATTTAGGAATTTGAGCTTGCTGTTGCTTTTGCTGTTTTAGAACTTCATCAAATTTAGAGTTAGTACTATATGGAATCTTGAATTTAGCCTGTTGATTTGTTGTCATATCACACCTTATACATTTAGATCTTGCTGAATAACGGAGTACAACTCAGCATCCAGATAATCCATTGCATCTGTAAATGAAAGCTCGCCCTGCACACAATGTGCATAAAGAATATCCGTAACCACAGGATGAGCCATAAAGTCTTTATGAATAATTTGCCCATACAAACCATAAGTGACAAGATCTAGATTATTTTCTAGTCCATAGAATTGATATGCATGTAATAAAGTTTTATGAATTTCTACAGGGTGTAATTTTGAAATATCAACTTCTTTAAAATCCTTCAGTTGCTGAAAAACACTATTTGCTATTTCAACTAGATCTAATGCGATGGATTGTTCTTTATTTAAAGAACGCAGAGGTATTTTTTGAATTTGATTCCTTTTTACACTAGATTCGATACTATAAAATCCTGTGGGATGAAGAAAATGCCAAGCTTCAAAGCTTTCCAATAAGCTCAATAAATTTTTTTCTTCCAAAATGTCATTTAAATAAATCAATACCCGGGGATCATACCAACGGAATAAAATTTTTCGCTCCTGATCAGACACCACGAGCTTATTTCTTATCTGATCTCTTAACTCCTCAAGAGATCCTGTTTTTGATACACCAAAGCCATGTACAAAGTAATAGTCATTGGTAATATCTTTATTGCGCAGTAAATTTAGCAGGACATCATCTTTTACTTGCCCAAATACCTTTTGATCATCAATACGTATCAAAAAAAGATTAGATGTTTCCATGTCCTTTTTAATTGCTAAGGGAATATAAGCAATATTCTTTTTCGCTAAGGTATTGACCACATCATCAAAAATTGAAGGATTTAAGGTGTTATCTAACAAAAAGATGATATGACCATATTGATGCAATAACTTTATACACTGCTGTTCTAACAGGACTCTGTCATCTTGTTCAGAAGCATATTGAACTGCTGTAAAAATAGGTGAACTCATGATAAGTCAACCTTAGCTGAGCCATTTTGGGCTGCCTGTGTCTGCTTCGCAGAACAATCAGGTAAATCAATTGCAGGGACATTCACAGATGCCCCACCCATAAACAAATGCTGCCCAGCCTTTACCTCAAACTTACCGCCTGTGATCGGAAAAATACCTGAACCATCCAGCTTAATTTGAGAACCACCTGCGGTAATCACAATTTCTTTTGGACTGGTGATTTCAATTCGATCTTCTGTTGAAATAATCTGAATCCCTTGCTTGGCAAGCAAATCCATTCCATCTGCTTGAGCCAATACCTCAAACTTACCTTTAGCAGCCACCTGTTTAATCCCATTCTGTGCGGCAAACAGGCTGGCTCTTCCACTGACATGTGCCACCAGATTTTTTTGCGTACTTAAGTTGATACTATCACCGGCAAAATGATTGATCTGACCATCCGCCGATAAATGAATATCTTCATTAGTGCTCAGGCCAATGCCTGCTGGCGAACTCAATAACAGCATGGCCTTGTTAAACTTGGCAATATCAGCTTCAATTTCATCAGCAAACGCTTTCAGTTGATCAACTGATTCAATCTCATAGGTCTGCTGGTTTTTGGCCACTTCACTTAAGGCTTTGGCATTGCTTTGATTGCCCTCCAGCTGTTGCTTGGCAGGTTGCGCATCCAGATGTTCACCTTGCGCCTGATCCTGTTTATGCGTGGAAACGAGTAGTCCTTCTCCAGCTCGTACTGCACCCCATTGATCGGTGCGCAGCTCAAAACCTTCACCACGGTCTTCACTTTCTGCCTTGTCTTTCGGATAGCTCAGCTTCCCAAGGTTCAACTGGCTGGCAGCATGACTGCTCTGCAGTTGTGCGCTAATCTGTCCAGTGGTGTCATCAAAACGCAGTTGGTTAAAGCCTTCGCCCTGATATTCTTTCGATTTGATCCCGGCCAGTTTTTTGGTGTCTGGCAGCTTGCCTGCATTGTCGAATTTGCTTGGACTACGATGCGCTTCGTGAATACGTCCGACCACAAATGGACGGTCGATATTGCCATCAAAGAAATCAATCACCACGATTTCATCGATACGGGGCAAGAAGCGTGCACCATAGCCTTCTCCTGCCCACGGGGTCAGCACATCGACCCAGGCCGAATCGGTATCGTTGTCATTGGCCCCTGCACCACTATCGTGGCTGTGGTCTTCACTACGGGTAAACAGAAAACGAACTTTGATACGACCCCATTCATCCACATGGATTTCTTCGCCGCTTGGCCCAACCACTTTGGCACGTTGCGGTGAAGCGGCTGGTCGGTGTTGTAATGGATGGTATTCGGGTACAGTTTTTATGCTACGTCGTTGTAACGTCAGCTGGTTGGCTTGGCGTTCGTCACTCTCTTTTATTTGCCAGTTACTTTGAGTCAGTAGCTGATGAATCTGCTGGTGCAGATCTTTAGGCAAGTTGTTCTGGTTGTAGAACTGTTTGCCTGTGATCAGGAATTCTTTATCACTGCCATCGTGTTGGTCTATTTCAGGGTGTTCGGCCAGTTCAAACCAGTAACCGACATGGGTATCTCTCACTGTGGTCTTCGACACAAACTGTTTGGATTGCAGATCGTAATATTGTCCGAGATTCTGATTCAGTTTTTCAATTTGGGTATTGCCGGACTGGGTTGCACCATCTTCACCATTCAGGTCTTGCATCCATGCAGGTGAGAAGTGCCAGGCCTGTTCCAGACCGAGACTGGCATTGTCGTGTTGTTCGCTGTGTTTATGCGTACTTTGGACACTGCCTGCACCGTCTTCCTGTTCCAGTGCATCAGCTTGCCAGCGTTGCACATGTACGCTGCTCGGTTGTAATGAGCGTTGTCCGACCAGACTGGTCATGCTGTCGTATTGTTCGGTGGCACTGCTGCGGTGATAACGAATCTGGCGACGCTCTAAGGCCTGATATTGACTATTGTCATCAATCAGACGCAGTTTTTGCGGCTGAATCGCAGCACTACTTTGTGGAACGGTTCTTTCTGCTTCATCCACCAGCCAGTTAATGCCTTCGCTACGTAGCAAACGGGTGAGAAAGTCATAGTCGCTCTCATTGGACTGCATTATGAATGGTCGGACATCGTAGTCTTGACTCAGCCCACTTAAATCTAAACTTAAGCTTGATGCAAAGAGTGGACTCTTTTGTTGCCATTCTTTAAAGACAACTTCCACTACATCACGTACACTCTTGTTCATAAACACACGGCTGTTACGGCGTTGTTTCCACAGAGCCGTTGGATCTTCAAGCGTGATTTTATAGAGCGTTAAACTACCGTCCGACTGGCCTTGCAAGGCTTGGGTGATAATGCCTGTGACACGGCTGAGTTGTCCCTGATCGGTGACGGTATCAATCGCGGCTTGGCTGCCAATAAATTGTTTGAGTGGAATGGTGGCATTGGTCGACAAACAGATCAGCTCTGCCTTAAAGCCAGCGTTTAATTCATGCTGGCCATCAATACGTTGCAGGAAGACTTGGGAGTTTAAATTTTGATTTGAAAACTGAATATGAATGGCACGTTTTTGTGCTGTAAGGCCGAGACTCTCTAAAGCTTGAAATATATTAGCCAACATCTTTTTATAAAATATAAAATAAAATTTTATTAATATTATACAAAACAGACTGATTTGTCTATTTTGTATACTTATTGTTAAAAGGTGCTATTGATGGCGTTTTAATATCGCTTCACTCATTAAAGTATAGATATTCTGCAAGTCAGAACGATTAGAATCACCCAATAACCGTTGATGCATATTTAATATATTGCGGTCTCCTCGCATTGCGGGGCCAGTCTGCATATCCTTGGGATCATTGGCTGTGGCTTTGTTTGCAGTCTCTAAAATCAGTGGATGGAGTAAGCTAAAATCCACCTGCTCGGCATCGACAATCTGCTTTGCCATGTCATAACAGTAATTACTGAAATTGCAAGCAAATACTGCTGCCAAGTGTAAAGTTTGACGTTGCGTAGAGTTATATTGATAGACACGATGGCTTAAACTGTTTGCTAATTCCGTCAAAGAGGTTAAATCCTGTGGCTCAACAGCTTCAACAAACACAGGCGTTTCTAGCCAGTTTACGTCCCTGTCAAAACTAAAGGTTTGCAAAGGATAAAACACACCTGCCCGATGATGAGTATTTTGCAGAACCGATAAACTGGTGCTGCCTGAGGTATGCACAATCAGGTTGTCTAGTAAATAAGGTGCAATCAACTCAATTACATTGGAAATTGCCTGATCACTGACCGCAATAATCACCAAGTCTGTTTGCGGATCAAGCTGCCTCACATCATCAATTGCCTGAGCACTGACAAGACTGGCAAGGGTCTGGGCACGCTGTAAGTCTCGACTAAAGATCTGAACAATCTGGTGCTGTAACTGTAAGACTTTAGCTAAATGTGTGGCAACACGCCCTGCACCGATCAATGTAATTTTCATAAACTTTATCTAAGCACGTGATTTGCTTAAGCATGCCAATAAAAAAAGGACGAATCAATTCGTCCTTTTCTGCTTGTTCACTTAATTGACATTATTTAAGTAAACAACGCGTTCAATCGTGCGCTGAATAAAGCATTTGGTATATTGCATATCCTGATCTTGCTTATGCATCGCGTCGTTCCAGTAACCCGCCTGCTTCTGATAGGTTTCGCGATCTTTCTCAGGCGTATCATAGACACTTTTCTGTGAGAGCACTTTACAATCCACATCGCGCTTCTCAAACCAGTCTGACTGGTCCTGCTGCAATTGTGCCTTCTGCTCGGCACTGAACTTGTCCCAGGTCTGGTTCAAACGTTCAACCTGCTTGCTCTTTTCCGCATCCAGCTCTTTTTTACGGATATCCATTGCTTTTTGCGCCAGCTCCATCTGAGCAGATGAATTTGCATCATACTCCTGCTGAGCCTTTTCGCTATTCTGTTCAATCAGGCGGTTTTCTTTAAGGTAGGCCATGTAATGCACTGCTTTGGTTGCCATAAACACGACCCCATCAATCACAGCGTTTTGATCCGGAATATTCAATACCACACCGTCTTTATCCGTCTTGGTCAGGTTATAGGTAAAGTCACCACGCAACTGGTCATCTTCAAGCTTTAATGGATAGTCGCTATCTGAGAAATAATCACCCAAGGTATAGGTTGACTGCCCTTCATCCTCGCCATCTCTTTGATATTTCTGCTCTTCGAGATAAGCATTTTCAGCACGTTTCTGTAAGCCTTTAGGGAATGAAATCACCAGCTGACTATCACAATCTAATAATGTTTTTGAAGCTTGCTCAGTGTCCGTATTATCTAAAGTACGCACATTTTTGATTTCAAATTTCAGACCTTTGTTAATCTTATCCAGCACATCATAATCTGCCTGGTATTCACTTTCACGCAAGCTACGATCAATCTGCTTTAAATATGCCTTTTTTAATGCAGCCTGAATATTATTCAGGTTATCCTGATTGGTACAGCTCCATTCGGACACTGCGGCTTCAACATTTTCAACTTTATCTTTAGGTTTGAATTTATCGCATCCTGTCAATAAAACTGCTGCGGTTAAAGAGGTGAATATAAAAAACTTATTCATATTAATTACCCTGTTATCTTGTTTTTTTCGGGCGTATTCTACTCAATTTAACTCGACTTATTCGAGTCTTTTCTTATATTTGGTTTAAATAAATTAAGTGATCGGGTTTTTAATCCATTTATTAGATAAAATTAAAGGAGCTATCGACTGAATAGCTCCTTTATATTAGGTTTTAACACTGATTTTATGGCGTAACTGAGAACTCAATACGGCGGTTTTTAAAACGCCCTTCCTCAGTGGTATTATCTGCTACCGGATTATCTGCGCCATGACCTACCGCTGTAAGCTGATCAGCAGCGACACCCTGACTGACCAAATAATCTACCACGGCTTGAGCACGTTTTTGCGATAAGGTTTTATTGCTATTGGCATTACCGGTTGAGTCGGTATAGCCCGCTACCGTTAATTTTGCATCTTTGGTATTTTTCATTAAAGCTGCAGCTTTATCCAGAATGGCTTTATTTTCATCTGGAATCTGGTTTGATGCAGTTGCAAAATTGATAATCTGTAAATTTAAAGCCTTGATCACATCATTAATATCCACCTGACTGGCATCAATATTTGCCAAAGCATCCTGTGCGGCATTTAAACTATGGCTCACAGAGTCTGCCGTAGTCATAGGTGCTTCAACCACCACTTCGGTATTAGGCACGAGCCCTTTAATTTTTCCAAGTAGATCGTTCAGTTGATTCGCATCTCCACCTTTCAGGGTAATATTGTCACCAATCCAGTCCAGAGAAACATTCGGCACACCTTTAAGCAGACCTAAAACACCAGCAAGGCCTGCCTGATCCATAAATGTTCCAGCATGCTTGGTTGTTGTATCAACGCTACATTGCTGATTTGCAGAAAATACTTCTTTCACTTTGGTCTGTATGGTCGCCAAAAATCCTTGATCCCCAACACCCACCTGACATTGGGCAAGATTGCCTGAACCATCGGTGCTTAGAGATAATGTCGCTGGTGCAGCATCTGCCGCAACTTCTGAGGCTGAATTTGTATCATGAGTTACAGGTGCAGTCGCCTGTTTGTTTTGACAAGACTTCCACAACCAAGCCACCAATAAACCGAGAATAATCAAGGCCACAATAGGTAGCCATGCACGAGATTTAGGTGCCGTCGCTGCCGAAGTATTGGCAAAGTTAGAAGTAGCAGCAGATGCACTCGACACCAACCCGAGTGGTGCCAATAGACCAACTGCCCATGCTGGCAATAAAGAACGGATCGAATCCATATGTTGTTTTAAATAGTTCACAATACTTTGCGTATCATTGCCAGCTTCACTGGTTAAAGCTGCTAGACTTTTTGGAATCGCTTGGGTTAAGGTCTGTTCTGTTTCCGCACTAGACAGTTGCCCATTGCTTAAATTGGTCAGAAGCGCATTTTTGACTTGGTCGTTATGCCCTAATAAATCTGATAGTGAGGGCGAAATAGAATCTTTTAATTTCTGAATAAGTTCAGGTTTTGCCGCTAAAATAGAAAGTAAAATGGGATAGAACCTAGATAAAAGAGCACTTTTTTCATTCACTAGACCGTCTTGATCACTCACGATCATCGAAGTCACTTTCTGCTTTAACAGTTCCATTGGGTTTATTGACATTGTTATTCACTCCAACACATTAAATTTATAATATTCAGAACACTCAAGAAAAAAGCGAAGCTCAAGTGAACTGCTGCTTTTTCATTCTAATCTTTTGTATTTTTTTTATTCATTTTTATATAATTTAAATACAATACTTACATCACAATTTACAAAGAAAAATAAGAAATGCGCATCTTTTTTAACAATTGGTACAATATTATTAAATATAAAAGTTCCCTTCTATTCTTCAAAATTATCTATCTTTATATTTAAAATCATGGATTTATAAAAATAAAAAATTCACTCTAGACTATACATTCAAGCCAACAAGCATCATTTACTTAAATGATATAAAAAAATCAGGGAAAAGCCAAAAAGCACTGTAAAAAGTGGAAAAATCTTGTTCTGCTTTTTTGTAGGAGGAACGATAGGAATAGCTGGAATAACGTCTAGTAACTGCTCTTTAATATAGGTTTCATTTAATTGTGCCAAAACTTCGGTAGTCCAGCTCGGCAATAAAGAATAAATCGATGCTTTATGATCTCTTAAATAATAAATGATCGCCATCGCATCATTACCCACTTCATTGGATAAAACCGCCAGACTTTTAGGAATAGCCCGATTTAAGGTAATTTCCACCTCAGCTACGGACACCTTTCCTGCGGCCAGTCTCAACAACAATGCATTCTTAACACGCTCATTTTCTTCCAGCAAATCAAAAATAGAAGGCGTAAGTTTTTCTCTTAACTTATCGACCAGCTCGGGCTTTTCTAGTAAACGATAAAGTAAGATAGGATAAAATCTTGATAAGACATCATTTTTTTCATTCACCAAGCTGGTTTGATCATTTACAATCACAGATGAAACTTTCTGTTTAAGTAATTCCATAGGATGTATAGACATCGTATTAAGCTCCAATTATTAGAATGGCTTATTTCTCTTTTTTATAATTTTATGTAAGGCATATCTCATTTATATAATTACTTTAATCTATTTTTTCTTGTTTTTATCTATTCTGTAAAATTTAAATACAATATCTACATCACATTTTACAAAGCGGAATAAGACTTAGCTCCTATTCCGCTTGATATAAAAAAGACTTAATTTGTTATGCGAAGGTCTTCACAACCTTGCCGGTCAATTGCTGACCGATAAGTGGAGTATTCTTGCCTTGTGAAAGGATGGTCTCTTTAGACACCGTCCATTGCAGTTCCGGGTCAACCAATACCCAGCCTGCTTCCTGCATCCAGCGTTCTGTCATATTGGCAACTTGTGCTGGCGTCGAGGTCACTTTTGCGGCCCATTCCAACGGCTCGAACAGTCCTTCCTGAATCAGTTGTACGCCTAAAGCCACATAGGTATCGAATGCCGTAATCCCCGGTTGGGTTTCTGCAAACGGTGCCATTTTCGCCGAGCTGCTCAAAGGTTCATGATGGGTACAGATGGCGTCGATAACACCTTCTTTTACACCTTGACGTAATAATTGCTTATCCTGTTCCGAACGTAATGGCGGACGTACATGAGCAAGCGCGTTAAAGCCGTCAGTCAATTGCTCGGTAAGATGTAGCTGATGCATAGCCACATCTGCGGTTACTGGTAAGCCTTTGGCCTTTGCTGCACGGATTAAATCGACCGATGCACCGCAAGACAATAAACCAAAGTGTGCTCTTACCCCAGTTGCTTCAATCATCAGAAGGTATTTGGCAATCGCAACGGTTTCTGCAATCGCAGGAATCATCGGTAAACCTTGGCGAGAGGCAATAAAACCTTCATGCGCACAACCGTCTTTGGCAATTTGTGGTTCTTCGGCATAGAACACTACGGTTAAACCCAAGCCAGCGGCATACTCAAGGGTACGAATCACCACATCATCATTTTCAAATGCAGCATTGGCATTTGAAACTGCGGTACAGCCACCCTTCTTTAAACTGGCCATATTGGCAGGTTGCTTGCCATTTAAACCTTGGGTTTGTGCGCCAATGATATGCAAGTAGATGCCGCCGTCCAGTTGCGCTTTTTCAATCAGGCCATGGATCAGGGCACCATTGTCCTGCACAATCGGCTTTGAGTCTGGCGGTGTGATGACATGCAAAATACCATTGGCACGTGCAGCCTTTCCTTCCGATTTCAAGGTGCCATGCTGTTGCTGGCCTGGCTCACGCATTCTTGCGCACAAGTCCACCATGGTTGGCATTAACCATTTGCCTTGACCATTGAGTGTTTCATCAACCTGGTCAACGGCATCAATGCGCTTACCATTTTCAATATAAACCGTTTGCACCTGATCAGTCTGTTGAATCGGATCGAGCACACGGACATTTTCAATTTTTACAATACTCATGTGATCTATTCCTTACAGTGCAATCGCTTCAATTAAACCTTGTTCTTGTAACTGCCCTTGCATCGCAAGTGTCAGTACTGCCATACGAACGGCAATACCGTTGGTGACCTGTTTTAAAATCACCGACTGATCACCATCTGCCACGCTCGAGTCAATTTCCACACCACGGTTCATTGGTCCAGGATGCATCACGATACAATCCGGTTTCGCCAATGCCAGACGCTCTTTGTTTAAGCCGTACATTTTGTAGAATTCAGCCTGTGATGATAGGGCTGGTGAGTCGATCCGTTCATTTTGAATACGTAAGGCAATAATCACATCACAATCTTTCACACCTTCATCCATTTTATTAAACAGACGAACATGCTCACCATATTCATTAAAACCGACGGGCAATAAGGTATTTGGTGCAATTACACGGATATCTTTACAACCCAATGTTTGCAATGCAGCGACATTCGAGCGTGCCACACGAGAATGCTTGATGTCCCCGATAATGGCAACCGTCAGCTCTTCAAAGGGTTTCTTGGTTTCACGGCGAATGGTCAGCATATCCAGCATGGCCTGGGTTGGATGCGCGTGACGACCATCTCCTGCATTGATAATCGCGACCTTTGGACAGACATCTTTGGCAATAAAATGTGCTGCACCTGATGAGGAGTGACGTACCACGAAAATATCTGCCGCCATGGCTTCCAGATTCCACAAGGTATCACGTAGCGTTTCACCTTTTGAGGTACTTGAACGCGCAATATCGATATTCAAGACATTGGCAGACAGACGTTTTGCTGCCGCTTCAAAGGTGGTACGGGTACGGGTGGAGTTTTCAAAGAACAGATTCATGACCGTCAGTCCTTCAAGTAACGGACGGTTGATCAAATTATTATTTTCATCTAAAAAGCTTTGCGCTGTATCTAAAATCTTGGTCAAGGTTTCTTTAGAAAGACCCTCAATGGTTAAAAAGTGTTTTAGATTTCCTTGTTGGTTCAGCTGGATCTGACTCAAAGTATGCAATGCCGCCAAGTGCATAAGAGATTCCTAACACGTTAAGTTAAGGCATTATACAGACTTTAGTTTTGCTGCGTCGTTGAAGTTTTCAGCACTTAAGTAAAAATCTTTTTGTTTTTTAATCCTATTAATTTTTATTCGTTACTACAGGCAATTTTACCTAAATTGCTATTCATGGCTAATACCGTACTTTCTTGCTCATCGTAACGACCTAAATTTCCAAATTCATCAAAAAGGAAAAATGTCCGTTTTAATATTTGATCATGACAATATAGGTCTGTTTTTATGAGCGAATAACGAGGAAAGCTTCCGTAGGAAGCATTGACTGCCTTCTCAATAACAACTTTTGCATCAGCATGATCCCATGCTTTAGTTCTGAACGTTACAAATTGGCTCTTATCTCCTGTTTCGTAACGTTCAATAAAGTCGGGATTATTTTCAGCTGAGTAGATTTCATCAACAAATTTAACGACGTTTATAGTAATAGGATATGCAAGAAGGGTCGGACTTAAAAATACAGTCATCACAAATATTATTTTTTCCATTTATTAAACTTATAAATTAAAGGATGTAAACATCATAGCTACATCCTTTAGATTTCTTTTATCTTTAAATCACAAATAATTTACCTTAATGCACCAATATAGTGATGATGCACCTGAGCCTGATAAATTTCTTCCTCGGTCACTTCCATTGAGTAGGCATCTGAAACCATATCTTTTTCAACATTCAATTTATTCTCCAGTACATGTGAAGAAGCTTCGGGATATAACGCAATCAATGGACTCAGGCGTGCCACAAAGCGCTGCAACTCTGGATCTTGCGTATCGAGAGCAATATCCAGTACATGTTTGGCATACTCCTGATTATTGACCAGATACATCACATCGATGACACGCCCACAAACACGTCTTAAGCGGACATACATTTGAGTTGCAATCGTAAAAGCTTCGGCATTGACCAGTACTTCATTGTTCATGCTTTCTTTCATAACATCCCCACAGCCTAAAATTAAAATTCTTAATTTTCATCAGCTTTAAGTAAAATTGCTCACTGATGTAGTACTGATTTAGAAAGTAAAACATGTACCAACTTTTCAACAAAACAATTCTCAGCACGACATCAACTGACATTAAAAAAGTTGAGGCCAACAACATTTCGTCAAAAAAGTAGGATGAATTGCCGAT
Source organism: Acinetobacter sp. WC-323 (assembly GCF_000314615.1). Lineage (NCBI taxonomy): Bacteria > Pseudomonadati > Pseudomonadota > Gammaproteobacteria > Moraxellales > Moraxellaceae > Acinetobacter > Acinetobacter sp. WC-323. Next base: position 35,593 of record NZ_AMZS01000029.1, on the reverse strand, counting down.
AAAGCTAACAATCACACAAATATGCACCGACAGAACAAACAAAAATCAGTTAAAATAGCCGATTGCTGAACTGCTTTTTTGGAAATGTGCATGAATTCTACACAACGTCTGACGAACTATTGGGTGACCTGTGCGGATGGACTTGAAACCTTATTACAACAAGAACTCGAAAATTTAGGGATTCAGAACATTCAACGCTTCGCTGGACGTTTGGTTTTTAAAGGCACACTCGAAAATGCATATCGCATTTGTATGTGGTCGCGTCTTGCCTCTCGCGTACTGTTACCGATTCATACCCATGAACTCGAACATACTCATGACGCACGTGATGTTGCTGAAGAACTCTATGAAGGTGCGATCAGCTTTGACTGGTCTTTGATTTTTGCACCACAAAGTACTTTTGCCATTCGTTTGCATGTTGAACGTGAAATTAAGGTCAATACCCAGTTTGCGACACTCCGTGTTAAAGATGGTGTGGTCGACTCCTTTATGGAAGCTGTGGGCAAACGTCCAAGTATTGATATCAAGCAACCGGAAATCACACTCTATGTATTGGCGGGTAAAACCGAACATACCTATTGCCTGGACTTATCTGGTGATTCTTTACATAAACGTGGCTATCGCCGTTTTATGACCGATGCCCCAATTAAAGAAAATCTGGCTGCAGCAATTTTACAAAAGGCACAACTGGCACAATATCAACCCGATATTATCCTTGATCCAATGTGTGGTTCGGGCACCTTTATTATTGAATCACTCTTGATTCTAACGGACCGCGCACCTGGTCTGGTTCGCCGTTTTGGTTTTAATGGCTGGCATGGGCATGACCATGAATTATGGATGTCGCTCAAAGCGGAAGCCGCCGAGCGTCATGAAAAAGCCTTACAGCAACCCTTACCCCAATTTTATGCTTATGATGCCGACTGGGAAGCAGTAAAAGCGACACGCCAAAACATCATCGCTGCTGGTTTTGAAAAATTACTGGATCAAATCCAGATTGAAGAACGTACTTTGGCCGACTGGGATGATTTCCATGCTGAAGGTAAAAAAGCCTTTATCGTCACCAACCCACCGTATGGTGAACGTTTAGGTGATAAAGCATCGAATCGTTCTTTATATCTCGGTTTATCTGCTTTACTGCAAAAGAATTTCCCAAATCAGCGCGCAGCCATCATCGCCGCTCAAATTGAGCAGGCAGACGTACTGGCATTTAACGATCCACAAACCTCGCGTTTGATGAACGGTAAATTACCGATCTATACCCGTTTTGGTACAGTCAAACCTGCGACTGTAACCCAGCCCTTCCTGGCCAATTGGCAACCACAACAATTTGAACCGATTGAAGGTGCCGAAGACTTTACCAACCGTTTGCAAAAGAATATGCAAACTTTGAAAAAGTGGGCAGTGAAAGAAAATATCTATTGCTTACGTTTATATGACGCAGATTTGCCAGACTTTAATATTGCAGTTGATTTATATGGTGACAAATTGCATGTACAAGAATATGCACCACCAAAGAAAATTGATCCAGAAAAAGCAAAAAAACGTTTTAACCTTGGTCTGGCAGCAATCCGAGCGGTCACAGGGCTCAATCGTGATGCAATCTTTATTAAAACCCGTGCTCGCCAAGCTGGAACAAATCAGTACACCAAACAGAGTACGGCTTCTAAACGCTTTATCGTTCAGGAAGGCAATGCCCGGATTCTGGTGAATCTGACCGATTATCTGGATACGGGTTTGTTCCTGGATCACCGCCAGATGCGTTTGCGTATTGCCAAAGAAGCACGCGGCAAGCATTTCCTGAATCTGTATAGCTACACGTCTACGGCCAGCTTACATGCTGCTTTAGGTGGCGCAGCCAGTACCACCAGTGTCGATTTATCTAATACTTATTTAAGCTGGTCGAAAGAGAACTTTGTTCTGAATGGTTTAACCGTAGATCATGCCGATGAACAACATATGTTCTTCGCCAGCGACTGCTTTGAGTGGCTTAAAGAAGGTCATGAGCAATATGATCTGATCTTCATTGATCCGCCAACCTTCTCTAACTCGAAGAAGTTCTATGGTACCTTTGACGTACAGCGTGATCATGTTTCATTGCTTAAACGTGCCATGAACCGCCTAACCAGTGACGGTACGCTCTACTTCTCAAATAACTATCGTGGTTTTGAGCTAGATGAAGAGATTGAGGCCATGTATCAGGTCGAAGAAATCACTTCTGAAACCATTGGTCTGGATTTTAAACGCAATCAGAAAATCCATCGTGCCTGGAGAATTCAGCACCCAAGTATTTAAGTGTTTAGAATACTCATCGAAAAGTAATTTTACTTTTTTTGATATTCGGTGAGTCAAACTCATAAATCATAAAGCGATCAGGAGCCTCTGCATGAGGCTTTATGGTCGCTTTTCTTTTCTCACGAACATCCATCACCGTGGTTTTTTTCTGCTCTTCGTAAGCAGAAAAACCTCCTTCAGCAAGCATGCTGACACGAATTTCACGCAAATTCCTGTCACTTAGTACACGCTGTGAACGCCAGCGTTCTTCTGCAGGCTTTAATGCATCTTGTTGAGCTTTGATAATGATATTTGGCAAGGCATTATTTAGTGCCCCTGTTTGCAAAGATAAGGTTCCCTCCGGCAATGGCTGTGCAGCATGTCCGATAGAAGATAAAGCGCTGAACAACAAAATCACACACGTGCCTGTGTAATGATGTCTATTTTTTTGCATTTTAATTCATCCTGAATCTTGTTCTTATTTGTTTTGAAACTATCAAGTTTTTATAGCAGTGGCAATGTCATTGGTAATATTCCTGTAAAAATCTGACCAGATGCACCAATACAAAAAAAGATGGTGATTTTCATCACCATCTTTGGGTCATACTCTAAACTAGGTTTAGCTCAGTTTTAACTTATCAAACACCAGATGACCACTGTCGCCTTTGATCAGGATATTATCGCCAGGCTGGAACTCACCAGACAGGATTTTCTGAGCCAGACTGTTTTCCACCTGTTGCTGAATCGCCCGTTTCAATGGACGTGCACCATAGACAGGATCAAAACCAGCATCAATCAATAAATCAAAAGCAGTATCATCCACCGTTAAGCCCATATCACGTTCACTCAAACGTGTACGTAAACGATCTAACTGAATATCTGCAATACCACGAATCTGTGCTTTTTGCAGCGAATGGAAGATGACCAGCTCATCAATACGGTTGATAAACTCTGGGCGGAAATGCTGAGTGACCGCACTCATCACCACGGCCCGTACTTCATCATCGGTTGCACCTTCTCCAAGTTCACGTACATCTTGCGAACCAAGATTCGAGGTCATTACGATTACCGTATTCTTAAAATCAACCACACGACCTTGAGAATCGGTTAGACGTCCATCATCCAGGACTTGCAACAAGATATTGAAGACATCTGGATGCGCTTTTTCCACTTCATCGAATAACACCACACTATAGGGCTTACGACGCACAGCTTCAGTTAAGACACCGCCTTCCTCATAACCGACATAGCCCGGAGGTGCACCGACCAAACGGCTCACGGAATGTTTTTCCATAAATTCGGACATATCAATACGAATCATGGCGTCATCGCTATCAAACAGGAAGTTAGCCAATGCTTTGGTTAACTCGGTTTTACCTACCCCTGTCGGACCAAGGAACAGGAATGAGCCACTTGGACGATTCGGATCGGATAAGCCTGCACGTGAACGACGTACTGCATTGGAAACCGCAACCACAGCTTCATCCTGCCCAACCACACGGTTATGCAAAAACTCTTCCATATTGAGAAGTTTTTCACGTTCACCTTGAAGCATTTTCGCCACAGGAATGCCTGTTGCCGCACTCACGACTTCAGCAATTTCATTTTCAGTGACTTTGGTACGAATCAGCTTCGGCTCTTCATTTTCCTCAGCAACTTCAGCTTGTTCCAGACGTTTTTGCAACTCTGGAATGACACCATATTGCAAGCGTGCAGCTTCAGCCAGATCACCTTCACGTTTGGCTTTTTCCAAAGCGCTACGTGCCTGATCAAGTTCAACCTGTGCCTTCTTATCACCTTCAACCAGTGTTTTTTCAGCTTTCCAGATCTCTTCCAGATCGTTGTACTCTTTTTGCTTTTCCGCAATTTGCTGCTCAAGATGATTCACTTCAGCTTTACTGCCCGCATCTTCATCTTTTTTCACCGCTTCCAATTGCATTTTCAACTGGATTAAGCGGCGATCAAGTTTGTCCAGCGCTTCTGGCTTGGAATCGATTTCCATTTTGATGCGCGACGCAGCCTCATCAATCAGGTCAATCGCCTTATCGGGTAACTGGCGATCCGTGATATAACGATGCGACATCTTCGCCGCAGCGATAATGGCTGAATCCAGAATCTGCACACCGTGATGGGTTGCATATTTCTCTTTAAGACCACGCAAAATCGCAATGGTATCTTCGACACTCGGCTCATCCACCAACACTTTCTGGAAACGACGCTCAAGCGCAGCATCTTTCTCGATATATTGACGGTACTCATCTAAAGTGGTCGCACCCACACAACGCAATTCACCACGTGCCAAAGCAGGTTTTAACATATTACCTGCATCCATCGCGCCATCACCTTTACCTGCGCCAACCAGCGTATGCAGCTCGTCGATAAACAGGATGATTTCACCTTCATGCTTGGCAAGGTCTTTGAGGACTGCTTTTAAACGCTCCTCAAACTCACCACGATATTTTGCACCCGCAAGCAATGAACCCAAGTCAAGTGAAAGCACACGCTTGTTCTTTAAGCTCTCTGGAACTTCACCATTGACAATACGTTGCGCCAGACCTTCTACAATCGCGGTTTTACCGACCCCTGGCTCACCAATCAGCACCGGGTTATTTTTGGTACGGCGTGATAATACCTGAATGGTACGGCGAATCTCGTCATCACGACCAATCACAGGGTCAAGTTTACCCGCCAAAGCACGCTCGGTTAAATCAATGGTATATTTATTCAGTGAGTCACGTTGATCTTCATGATTATTACTCATGACTTTGTCATTTCCTCGAATATTTTCAATTACTTTACGTAAACTTTCAGGTGTAACCCCGATACTATTTAAAATGGTTTTGGTTTCACCGGTTTCTGCCAGACCAAGTAATACCCAGTCGGTTGATAAAAACTCATCGCCTGCTTTCTGTGCATAACGGTCAGCTAAATTCAGCGCCTTTACCGCTTCAGGATTGAGATTGATATCACCCGTAGGATTTGCCAAGGTTGGTGCATTTTGCACGGCTTGTTCCAGCTTCTGCTTTAACTCTGGTAAACGCGCGCCCGCTTGTTGCAACAAACTCAAATTAGCAGGTTCTTCCAATAAAGTAGCAAGAATATGAATACCTGCAATCGAGGTATGGTCTTTACCCATTGCCAATGATTGCGCATCTGAGAGTGCTTGCTGTAAGCGGTTTGTAAATTTTTCAAAACGCATTCTTGTTATTCCTCACAACAAATTTCTAACTTATCACTTAGATGGGAACACTTTTTTAAATTTCAAATAAAAATTTATATATTTTTCAATATTTTATAAAAAACGAAATGAATAAAACTCAGTACTAATATGGGTATATAAACAATCTATTTCAAGTATATTTTGTATAATTTTTCTGTCTGTTCCGTTCTAAACAGAATTATGATTGTGATTTTTCACCGAACGATTTAGCCTAACACCTTACTTGATTCAAAATGACGCTCATGTACTTAAAAAAAATTTTATTGGGTGCAGCTTGCCTGCTGCCTCTTCATTCGGTATTTGCCCAACTCCCACAAGATTCACGTCGCGCTGGTGGGATTGCTGTCATTCCCTTAAACGCAAATACCACTCAGGTCTTTTATGAGCAAAAGCCCGTACTCATTACTCAGGAAGGCACACAGCGATATGCCGTGTTTGGTATTCCACTTTCTGCGCCATTAGGCAGTTTGAGCTTAACTACCAATACCACGCCGATTCAGATCGAAGTAACGCCATACCGATATGCTGAGCAGCGTTTAAACGTCAAGAATCAGGACTATGTCAATCCGAATCAGGACCAGCTTGATCGCTATGCACGTGAAGCAAAAGAGCAAAATGATATTTATCATTCATTTACGCCGAGTAGCTGGCACAGCTTTCCTGCTTTCATCCGCCCTACCGCTGGTAAATTTAGCAACTCCTTTGGCAGAAAACGCTTTTTCAATGGTGAAGAACGCGCTCCGCATTCTGGCCTCGATATTCCCGCGCCAGTGGGACAAAAAGTCGTTGCGCCTGCAGAGGGTGTGGTTGTCGGGACAGGCAACTATTTCTTTAATGGCAATACGGTACTGATTGATCATGGGCAAGGACTGATCAGTATGTTCTGCCATCTCAGCAAAATTAATGTAGAAAAAGGTCAACACATCCAGCAAGGCGAAGTGCTCGGACTGGTCGGTAAGACAGGACGCGTCACAGGGCCACATTTACATTGGGGAATGAGCCTGAACAATGCTCGGGTAGATCCACAATTATTTTTAAAATAAACAGTGCAACAAATAAAAAAGTGATCGGCGCAAAACCGATCACTTTTTAGCAAAACTTAATAGTTTAAGCCTTAAGCTGCTTCAATAATTTCGAAGTCGTGGGTAATTTCTACGCCACCATCAGACAGCATTTTGCTGGCTGAACAATATTTTTCGGCAGACAATTCGACTGCCTTTTCCACCTGTTTTGATTTTACCGCCTTACCGGTGACGATGAAGTGCAAATGAATTTTGGTAAACACCGCTGGAATGCTATCCGCTCTTTCCGCTTTAAGCTGACATACGACATCGGTCACATCTTGACGAGATTTCTTTAAAATGGTCACAATATCAAACGAAGCACACCCACCAAGTCCCATTAAAATCAATTCCATAGGACGTGGACCACGGTTTTCACCGCCATATTCGGCAGAACCATCCATCACCACACTGTGGCCACTTTCTGATTTTGCTTCAAAAGCAACATTCTCTAACCAATGTACACTTGTTTGCATTGCAACTACCCGAAAAACGTTATAAATTTACTCTGTTCTTGTACACTAACATAAAATGAGTTGATAAGGAATTTCATCTCTTCTGTGTAGAAAAGGCTCTTCCAAGGGTCTGTGCGATCGGTTTTATCCAAATTCGGAAATTTTAAGCATGACTTCAAATTTTTCACAACTTAGCACTGATGCTTTATCACCAGGTCAACTCCCTGAATCAGTTAAAGCGCTGCTAAAACGTGCTCATATTAATAGATATCCTAAACGCACCACGATTGTTGACGCTGGAACTGAATCAAAATCACTGTATTTAATATTAAAAGGTTCAGTGTCAATTATCTTACGTGAAGATGACGAACGAGAAATCGTAGTTGCCTATCTAAACCCAGGTGACTTCTTTGGCGAAATGGGGCTTTTTGAAAAGAACCCTCAGCGTACCGCAGAAGTACGTACACGCGATGTCTGCGAAATTGCAGAAATCACTTACGACAATTTCCACGAGTTAAGCAAGCAATATCCAGATTTAAGCTATGCTGTGTTTGCTCAATTGGTTCGCCGTCTTAAAAATACCACACGTAAAGTAACCGATCTGGCATTTATTGATGTGTCTGGTCGTATTGCGCGTTGTTTAATTGACTTATCTGCTCAACCAGAGGCAATGATTTTACCGAATGGCCGTCAGATTCGTATTACCCGTCAAGAGATTGGCCGTATTGTCGGTTGTTCACGTGAAATGGTTGGCCGTGTCCTCAAGACACTTGAAGATCAGGGCATGATTCAAACTGATGGTAAGGCTATCTTAATCTTTGATGCTTCTTTAGAAGAGAATGCCTTCCCTGAAGATGAGTATGATGACGAAGATTAATTTAATGCTCAATTAAATTGATCTATTTTAAAGCCAGTGCAATGCCACTGGCTTTTATTTGCTTAAATATAAATTATAAGCAATGCCGATTACATAATTACAATGATTATAGAGCTATTCAGAATGTTAACTGCTGTAAACATTTTTTATAATCCACCGTGATCATGACTATATTCATAAGATACTGATTTGGAGAGAATAAGTATGAAGAAATTAGCTTTAAGCCTATGTGCTGTAACTGTGATGACCATTTCTGGCTGTGCTTCGTTCGCAGATATGGCGGGTGCGGACAGCGCGACATTAAATGCGCAATCAGCACAAAGTTTCTCAAAAATGACGCAGGAAGCACGTGCTAAAAATCAGCTGGATAGCAGCTCAAGTACTTATCAACGTATTAATACCGTATTTAACCGCTTAAAGCCTTATGCGGATCAAATGAACCAGACCGGTCAACGTTTTGACTGGCAGCTTGCGGTATTAAAATCTGACACGGTCAACGCTTATGTCGCGCCTGGCGGTAAAGTGGTGTTCTATACCGGTATTGTCAACAAGCTCAACCTAACCAATGATGAAATTGCGGCGGTAATGGGCCATGAAATGACCCATGCCCTAGAAGAGCATGCAAAAAGCAAAATCGGTGCACAGGCTTTAACTAACCTTGCAATTGGTATTGGTAAATCATATGCAGGTAGCAGCATTGGCGATCTAGGTAGCGCTGCGATCGATTTAGGCAGCCAGGTTGGTATCGGTCTGCCTTATTCACGTAATCTGGAAAGTCGTGCCGATTACGGCGGTTTAATGTTAATGGCAAAAGCAGGTTATAACCCGAATGCAGCCATCAGCCTATGGGAAAAAATGAACCGTCTTGATGGCGCTGGTGGTGGATCATTCCTGTCTACTCACCCGTCAAACACTCAACGTATTGGCGACATGCGTAAGAACTTACCGGCAGCAATGGCGGTTTATAATAAACGCCGCTAATTCATAGCATCTGTATCGGCCCTTAAATACCTCTAGGTCTTTAAGGGCTTTTTTATGCATGCCGCTGAATACTCATGCCTGAGCTAAGCGTAAATGCAGCATATGCGTTGCAATAGTATGCCGGATATGATCTGCTCGAGCATGAAAATAACGCTCACTTAAACCATCACCAGATAAATCCTCAATGACCTTATACCCCATGTGCTCAACTGCCTGATGCAGCATCTTAGGTCTAAATTGTCCCTTTAACGGTTCTTTTAGAAATCGGGTAAATTGGGAGACAAATAAGCTTCCGAAACGCTCTATCCCGTCCAGCTCCCGATAATCAATCGAATAGTCCAGAACCACCTCACTTCCCTGTGCAGCAATCTGTGCAATGCTAGCTAAAGTCTTTAAGGTTGTTTCTGGCTCCAGATAATGGGTTGTTCCCAGCCACGAGAAAAAAGCGGCCTGATCCTGCTGAAAGGAACTACGCGCCAAAGCATCTGCAATCGATTCTTTTTCAAAATCGATTGCAACAAACTCTACATTCGCTGGAAGCTCTCCCCATTGGCGTAATTTTTTTTGTTTAGCCGTCTGTGTATCGGGATGATCCACCTCATAAATCTTGAGCTGCGGGAATTGCTGCGCCTGTCTCAAGGTAAATGAATCCAGACCTGCGCCCACCAGTACATATTGCGCTACACCCCGTTCAATGGCGGCGTAGAGCTGATCTTCAGCATAGCGTGAGCGTCCCACCACCTGCCCGGTTAATAAACCCAAGGTGCGGTTAAATACCGAAGAATTCATCAGCTTGACGGTTAATGGCGTACTCAGCAACGTCCTCCAGCCTTGACTGGTCAGTTCGAATGCAAAGGGATCAGCAAACACCGGTTCTGCGGCATTGTTAAAATGATTGGCACGCAATGCAGCAGCGGCTTCCGCTGTTCGGCTTGATTGTCCTTCTTTCATTATTTTTCCCCATCTTTATTTCTATCTTGCAAAAAATAAGCAGCAAATTCCATCCTTAGATAAAATTTGCTGCTCTTTTTATGATTGCTCTAAACTCAGTTGGTTTTTTCAGTCTGATAGGTCACTTGATAATCATTGAGATCCATATGTTTTAAACGTTGCTTCAACTTTTTCAACGACCACGGCCACGCAGCAAAGTTACGACCATTGGCATCCAAATAGTAGCTCTTGCATCCACCGGCATTAAACACGGTGGTTTTAAGATGTTTCTGTACCAGTTCATTATGCTGTTTAATCACTTCCGGTTTAATGTTCAGTTTGGCAATGCCTTGGTCTCTGATTTTAAGCAGACCATCAACGATATAATCCAGCTGAGCTTCAGCCAGACCGATAAATGAATCATAAACCAGTACATTAGGCCCCAATACCAAGAATGCATTCGGCACATTTTCAATGCTGGTACCCAAATAAGCTTCTGGCGAACTGCTTTTCCAGAGATCATTGAGTATCTGGCCTTTTTCATTGGTCACACGTTTGCCAATTGGCGGATGCGAGACTTCAAAACCTGTGCCCCAAATGATTACATCCACATCATGACGTTCACCATTTGCTGAAACAACGGTATTGCCCTCGACCTTCACCAATCCATGTGGAATCAGTTTGGTATTCGGTTGCTGTAAAGCAGGATAATAGTTGTTGGCGAACAATAAACGTTTACAGCCAATGGTAAAGTTCGGCGTCACATTTTTACGGAGTTCAGGATCTTCAATCTGGAAGCGTAAAATCAGTTTGGCCAATTCGCCTACCGGTTTTAACACCGCTGGATTACGTAAACCAAAGTTAATGGCATTCAGAGACTGGGCGACTGTTTGACGCCAAGTTTTTTGGATCAGAGGAAACTTCTCAATCAGTGCTTTGCTAACATCACCCAAGTCAGTATCAGGTTTTGGTACCACCCACGGTGCTGTACGCTGGTACACATACAGCTCTTTCGCCAAAGGTTGAATCTGCGGTACAAACTGAATCGCGGAGGCACCCGTGCCAATTACTGCAATACGTTTACCAGTCAAATCATAATCGTGATTCCATTTGGCTGAATGGAACATTTCACCTTTGAAGGTTTCCAGCCCTTCGAGTTTTGGAATTTGTGCTTCGGTAATCGGACCTGTGGCAAAAACCACAGTTTTAGACAGGTACTGGCCTTTATTGGTGTCCATCACCCATAAATTACGTTCCTTGTCCCATGCAGCATTCACTAGTTCCGTACCAAACTCGATTTTTGAACTAACGCCAAAATCCTGACTAACTTCTTCTAAATAGCTCAGAATTTCAGGTTGGCGAGCAAATAAATGACTCCATTTGGCACTGGGCGCAAATGAATAGGAATATAGAGCCGATGGCACATCACAGCCACAACCCGGATAGGTATTCTCACGCCAGGTTCCACCGACACGTGTCGCTTTTTCAATGATCTTGTAGTTACTATAACCCACCTGATCCAGACGAATGGCAGTCGCAATCCCTGAAATACCTGCACCCACAATGAAGGTGTCATAAATATGTTGTGGGAGTGCCTTTCCTTCAGCTGAGTTTAATTTTTTTGCTTGAGCTGTCATTTAAAATGTCCTTTGTATCATGTAGCTGAAATAAGTGATTACCCACAGGTTCTCTCTTCATTTCATTCATTCAGTTCTTTTGCCTAATCAGGGTTATTTTATAAACCGGTATGATGTACCTAAAAATTTTGCATATAAATTTGGTGCAGTACGTTTCATCAGCCAGAATAACTTGGCATCGATTTGTGGAATGGTATAAAGCTCGTTTTTATCCAGACGGTCCAGCGTCAGCTTTGCAACCTTGTCACTGGTGGTAAACGCCAAATTGGTCAATGCATAGTCAAGAATGCCTTTATGTGGTACTTTGCCATTCTTGATAATGTTGGTTGGTACCAATGTTGGACAAAGTACATTTACCTTGATGTTATGTTTACGAAGCTCGGCAGAAAGCGTTTCCGATAAGGCACGCACCCCCGCTTTAGTCACGTTATAGGCTGTCATTTCTGGTGCTGCGGTATACGATGCAGCAGATGCCACATTGATAATCGCGCCACGTCCTAGCTGTTTAAACTTCGGCACAAAATAATGGCAGCCATGAATTACGCCCCACAAGTTAATATCAGAAACCCACTTCCAGTCTTCCAGTGAGGTTTCATCAAACTTGCCGCCTAAACCCACGCCAGCATTATTGATGACCAGTGTGGTGGGATGTTGCATCAACTGCTCGGCCTGCTCTGCCAGCTTTTCTACTTGCTTGGCATTACCAACATCACATTTCACTGCAAACGCTTTCGCGCCTAAGGCTTCAATCAGCGCGACCGTTTCTTTGGCCGCATCTAAATTGATATCTGAACACACCACAGTACCGCCACGTTTCGCCAGTTCGAGCGCAAAACTACGACCAATCCCGCTTCCTGCGCCTGTCACCACAGCAAATGCCTGTTGGCTTGGCTTGGCTTTCTTTGCAAATAATTTCATCATTGTTTTTCCAGCAATCTCGTATGAACTTGAACCAGGTTATGCAGAAGCTGTACGCACAGGCGGTACAAACTCTTTAAGAAAATAAGGACTTAATAAACCCGTTTCAGGATTCAAGAGACGCTCTTTGTAGTATTCCATATACGCGGTCGTATCATGATCATTGGGATGAAAGCTTGGACGCAGATATTCCAGAATATGCATAAAGCTACTTCCAAATACGCCACGCTCGCTACCAAATAACAGCGCAGTACTCTCGACAATATCTTTCATATAACGAGGATTAATCAGGTTGCTTGGCTTACGTATAAATGGCATCAGATAACCACCCAGTGAAACACCGCCTAAAATCGTCAAGCTGGCCAACAGGAAACCTATGATCCGGAGCCAGTAATCACCTGATAATTCCAGGAACACATCATAGGCAATATCTTTATGCTCTGACTCTTCCAGCATGTGCCACATCCACATGGCCCGTTGTCTTTCATCTTGTGACCCAAGCAAATACTCTTCATGCTGCATCATAAATTCAGCAAGCACAGCCGTGTAATGCTCAATGCCTGCCATCAACGATAACTGTAAAGACTGTGGTAGTTTATAGATGCCATAATCAAAAACCTTGCCAGCAATGGCACGTAGCAATTCGACAGGATAGCCATTTTCTTTCAGCACTTCATCATTAAATTGATTATGGATTTTTGAATGAATCGCCTCTTGCCCAATCAGTGAGGTCAGTCTTTGTTTCAAGACAGGATCTTCAATAAAATCACGGTGATGACGAGCTGTTTCGATCACTACATCTTCACCAAAGGTCAAGAAAATAGACAAGGCATGAAAGTAAGATGTTGCAAGTTCTTTATTTAAGAAAAACCGCTCATCAAGTTCAGAAGGGTTAAACTTAAAATCAAAATGACGAATCGGAATCGGTGATTTACTCGCCAGATTTTGAATAATCCCTTGATATTTGGTACTGAATTTATCTGAAAAAACATGACGAAGAACTTGAGCGACCATATCTCGATCCCCTAAAACTGCATTACAACTTAAAAGGCTTAGCCAATTTGTATATCTCTACATACAGCGACTGGATAAGATGGTTTGTTTGCATAGTGCATGACGGCAATGTAGGCAACAAGAACCAAACTGCTCATCACACGCTGAGCTTTTTTGCCAACTCAGCAGGCAATGATCTACCTGCTGTGCCTGCTTTATTGCGCATTAAGCGGCCTGAACTTTAGGCGTAAACTCTTTTACAAAGAACGGATATAAGGCACCACCCTCTGAAAGAAGTTTCTTTTCGTAATATTCGAAATACGCAGATGCATCGTGATCGTTGGGATGGAAATCAGTACGTAAATAATCGAAGATTCGGCCTTGCGTACTTCCAAAAACACCATCTTTGGGACTAAAAATCAGCTTCACGCCACGGCGTGCATCTTTCCAGAATTTTGCTGTCAGCATTTCCTGTGGCCTACGTAACACCGGCACCAACGTAGCTGAAAATGGAATCAGACCGAGAATGGTAAAGTACGCGAGGAAGAACCCTGAAATACGCAATGCATAGTTGCCATTCAAGGTTTGATACACATCGTAGGCCACATCTTTATGCTCGGATTCTTCCAGCATATGCCACATCCACAAAGCACGGGTTTTAGCATCATCGGAGAAATAGAAATTCTGCTCATGCGCCATCATGTATTCTGCTAACACCGCGGTAAAATGCTCGATTCCGGCCATCAGCGAAAGTTTTAGCGGTTGTGGAAATTTCAGGAAGATATATTCAAAGAATTGCTCGCCCAGAAAACGGTACAGTTTTACCGGATAATCAAGCTCAACAATTGCATCATTAAATTCATTATGTAATTTTGAATGAATCGCCTCTTGTCCAATCAAGGAAGTGACGCGTTGCTTTAAGATCGGATCTTTGAGTAAGTCACGATGATGGCGTGCTGTTTCAATCACCAGATCTTCGCCATAAGTTAAAAAGACTGACAGGGTGGCGAAAAAAATTGTGGCAAACTGATTATTCATATAGAAGGATAAATCAACTTCCTTCCCTTCAAATCCGATTGCCAAATGACGAATTGGAATCGTTTTTTTACTCGCAAAATCAATTTGCTCAGTGATGGGATTGGATTTAAACAAGCTTAAACCTTTCCTTAATGTGTTGCTAATCATGGCTACACCTATCTGGTTACTTGAGCGTCATTTGCCCTTTTACATTCTTTTCGTCTGGTTCATCTCTTTTCAACGCTCCCAACTGCTCGGGAAGTGTGAAAAAATATTCGGGAGATTTTTTTAAACCTGATCCTGATACAAAACAACTGTAAACCGATCTTATGTTCGGATTCAATTCGGGTATTTTTAATCATTATTTATCGAAACTTAGCGCAGCATTATCAAAGAAAATTCGCGCTGATAAGATTATTGGTTTATTATAAAATTGTTATTTTCAATATAAATATTAATAATTTAAATAAAATATATAAATTAATTTTTTCTAAAAAATGTATACCCATTTTTTAAAAATACTAATTCATTACACTCTGACCAATAAATATTAAAAAGTCGTAATTTTATTTGTTCGGATTATGGGGCTGGCTCTTTCATGCTCTTCCAGCTCATGTTAATCTGACGTTATGTTCGGATTTCAACAATAATACTTTATGGCTACACGTAAACCCCGCCAGTCTCGTTCCAAAGTGACTGTCGATACAATTATTGAAGCAGGTTTTATTGCAGTTGCCACTAACGGTACCAGCGGCACCACTACACGACACATTGCCGATATTGCAGGTGTCAGCGTCGGTTCACTGTATGAATATTTCAAGAATAAAGAAGAAATCTATGATGCCATGGCCAAAACCTTTGTCAAAGAGGTTCTGGATATGGTCAAAGAGCTGACGCCTATCATTATTGAACAAGAGCTGGAACCTTTATTCGAGATGATTTTTTATACTTTCCGGGACCTGCTCACCCGTGATGATGACCGTTATCTGATTTGCCTGCGCTATGCGACAGAGCTCAAATACGAAAAGTATATCGGCCAGATCGAGATGGCGTTAATGGAAGTGCTGATGAAATACATGATTCGCCATCCGCGCTATTTAAAAGTGAACAATCTTAGTGTGACAGCATATATCAGCATTAATAGCAGTATCTTTAATGTGGCACGCCACCTGATCTTACCGAATCCGCAAATCAGCTTTGATGAAATGGTCAAAGGTCTAAGTACCATGATTATTAGCTATATAGAAGCAGAGCTAGCTAAGGCAGAGTCTTAACCGGCAAGTGAATCGTAAACACACTATTATGAGCAGGATTGCTGTATTCAATGCGACCGTCATGCGCAATTACAATCGCGTGCACAACCGCCAGCCCCAGTCCTGTTCCTCCAAACTCTTTATTTCTGGACTGTTCCAGTCTAAAGAACGGATTGAATAAATCTTGCTGATATTGTGCTGCGATACCCGGACCTGCATCGGCCACCTGCAAAATCCAGTTTTGCGGGTCCATTTTTAAAGAAATGCTAAGTTTTCCGGCATCGGCATAACGGATTGCATTATCAATCAGGGCCATTAATACCTGCTCGATACGACGACGGTCACAATGCACCTGAATAGCAGGAATCTCAAGTACGGGTTCGATCTGTGCCTGTTGTAAACGTTGCTCAAACAGTTTTAATACTTTTTCAGTCAGTGCTTTAAAATCAACCATTTCATAATTTAACCTGAGTTGCTGGTTTTCAATCAGACTTAAGGTTCGCAGGTCTTCGACCAGATGAGATAAGCCTTCCACCTGACTGAGCAGGCTTTTAAACAAGGCTTCATCCGGTTTAAACACCCCATCCAGAATACCTTGTAAACGGCCCTGCAAAATGGTAATCGGTGTCCGCAGCTCATGCGCGATGGCTGCATTCCAGACCAGTGCATTTTCAACCGAACTTTCCAGCTTCTGCGCCATGTTATTAAAATTATGCATCAGTTCCGCAATTTCAGTGGAATGAATGTGACGGTCATCTGCTCGCGCAGAAAGATTTCCCTGACTGATCTGCTTGGCCGCTTCGGCAAGAAAATTAATGGGTTTAATAAAGCGCTGAGCCAGATGCATGCCGATAATGATGGAAATGACCCCACCACAAAAAATCACCGTCGATAACCAGATCCAGTCAATAAAATGAAATTCGGTCCAGTCTTCCTGCAAGGAGCTTAAAGTAATCCAGCCGACATCTATGGCATAGTTATAGATCAAATAACCCATCAGCACGGAAAAAAGCGTCACACTTAAGTTGACAATACTTAAGGCAATAAATAGCTGCTTGCTAATACCCGATTTGTTTCTCATGCCGACTTTCCCGGTTCACCCGCTTTGTTGCTGTGTCATGATACGCTGTTTTTTTTCATGCTTTACACACTTTTTCCACACTTTCATGATCCTTTCTCCTCATACCTGCCGAAAAATAGCAAAATTGAAAATTGTGTAAATGTGGTACTCATGCTGAATCAACAACTGAATCTGCGTAAAAAAATAGGTTTTATCCTTTTGGCGATGGTCGGGGTTTACTGGATTGCCTTTCCGATTGTCCCTTTTCTGGATATTCCGCACAAAGCACTGGTCATGACCACAATGGCAATTGGTGGTGAAATCCTGTTATTGATCGTTATTGCACTATTAGGTAAAGAATATTGGGACAGAATCAAGACTGGATTTAAACGACTGTTTTCGACGTTTAAATCGCATAAGCCAAAACCTGATGATTTGAATTAAAAAAACCGTACACAGTCAAAATATGCTCACTGCGCAGGGTGGTCCAGTCGATAGCCGACTCCGCGCACATTGATCAGCATATTTTGCAAACCGTGTTCTTCCAGTTTCTTCCTTAATTTACTGACATGACTGTCCACCGTCCGTTCCAGCGCATCGCTGTCAGGCAAGCAATGATTCATCAGCTCCCCGCGGGTAAAAACTTTATAGGGCTGATCGATCATCAGCAACAGGATCTTATACTCGGTCAATGTGAGATTGAGCATGATTTTTTTGTCCTGCTGACGGACATAGACACTGTGTAAATCCGAGTGAATCTCAATATTCTTATAAAGCAGATTTCTATTTTGTGCCTGTTGATTTTGTTGAGCCCTTCTCAGCACGGCTTGCACACGTGCCACCACCTCATTCGGATTGAACGGTTTGACCACAAAATCATCTGCACCAATGCGCAGGGCCATGACTTTATCAATATCCTGATCCAATGCGGTCAGCATAATGACGGGCGTTTGGGCTTTCTGGCGGATTTTGCTCAGCACTTCCCAGCCATTGAGCTCAGGTAATTTAATATCCAGCAAGATCAGGTCAATCGGGTGCGATGCATGGATTTCAATGGCTTGCTTGCCATTCATGGCACGGAGTACCTGCATACCTTCGCGTTTTAAGTAATGCTCAATAATATCACCAATATCATACTCATCTTCTACGACGAGAATCTGCTTATCACGGCAATCAAAAGAAAATGAGGCTTCAAACATGAATCAGTCATCGGATAATTTCAATCTCTTTCAATCATACGCCGGTTTATCTCCGGATCTCCACACTTTTTCCACACTTCACCGATGGTCGTTACACACAGCGCGAAAATAATAGCAGCATCAAAAACTCCCAAGGTTTGGACAGCATGCAAAAGCAGCTCTTACTTCCATTATTTTTATCCATCGGACTTGTACTGCAAGGTTGTGGTTCCGAGCAGGCAAAACCCGCTGAAACACCGCCTGCCAAAGTCAGCATTTTAAATATCCAACCGCAATCGGTGAGCTTTAGCGAGAACCTGCCGGCACGTGTCCAGGCGTTCCGGACGGCAGAAATCCGTCCTCAGGTGGGCGGCATTATTGAAAAAGTCTTGTTCCGACAAGGCAGTGAAGTCAAAGCAGGACAAGCACTTTATAAAATTAATGCCGAAACCTTTCAGGCCGATGTAAACAGCAACAAAGCCTCGCTGAACAAGGCCGAAGCTGAGGTCGCACGTTTAAAAGTGCAGCTGGAACGCTATGAACAGTTATTGCCAAGCAACGCAATCAGTAAGCAGGAGGTCAGTAATGCCCAAGCTGAATACCGTCAGGCCTTGGCTGATGTCGCCCAGATGAAAGCGCTCCTCACCCGTCAGAATCTGAACCTGCAATATGCTACGGTGCGCGCCCCGATTTCGGGTCGTATTGGACAGTCATTTGTGACCGAAGGTGCTTTGGTCAGCCAAGGTGATGCCAATACCATGGCAACCGTACAGCAAATTGATAAAGTCTATGTCGATGTAAAACAGTCGATTGGTGAATACGAACGTTTACAGGCCGCGCTACAAAGTGGCGAGTTGTCTGCCAATAATGAAAAAACTGTACGTATCTCCAATAGTCACGGACAAGCGTATAACGTCACGGCGAAAATGCTATTTGAAGACATCAATGTGGATCCTGAAACCGGGGATGTGACCATCCGGATCGAAGTTCAGAATCCTGAAAGAAAATTGCTACCCGGCATGTATGTACGTGTCAATATCGACCGTGCTTCTATCCCGCAAGCATTATTAATCCCGGCACAAGCGGTACAACGCAATATCAATGGTGAACCGCAAGTCTATGTACTCAATAGCAAAGGTGCAGCAGAGATGCGCCCTATTGAACTGGGACAGCCCTATGACCAGTTTTATATCGCCAATAAAGGTTTAAAAGCCGGTGATAAAGTAATTGTAGAAGGTATTGACCGTATCCAGCCGAATCAAAAACTTGAGATTAGCAACTGGAAAGTCCCAGCAGCACAGGGAGCTCAATGATGATGTCACAATTCTTCATTCGCCGCCCTGTATTTGCATGGGTGATTGCGATTTTTATTATATTGTTTGGACTACTGAGTATTCCGAAACTCCCGATTGCCCGCTTTCCAAGCGTGGCGCCGCCTCAGGTCAATATTAGTGCCACTTATCCGGGCGCGACACCCAAGACCATCAATGACAGTGTTGTCACCCTGATTGAGCGGGAATTATCCGGCGTAAAAAACCTGCTGTATTACAGCTCAACCACAGATACCTCGGGTACGGCAGAGATTTCGGCGACCTTTAAACCCGGTACAGATGTTGAAATGGCACAGGTGGATGTTCAGAACAAGATCAAGGCCGTTGAAGCGCGTCTCCCGCAAGTGGTTCGCCAACAGGGTTTACAGGTCGAAGCCTCTTCATCAGGCTTCCTGATGCTGGTCGGAATCAACTCACCCAAAGGACAATATTCAGAAGTTGACCTGAGTGACTATCTGGTCCGTAACGTGGTGGAAGAACTGAAACGCGTTGAAGGCGTGGGTAAGGTTCAATCCTTCGGTGCTGAAAAAGCCATGCGAATTTGGGTTGACCCAAACAAACTGGTGTCTTATGGCCTATCCATCAGTGATGTCAACAATGCGATTCGCGAGAACAATGTCGAGATTGCCCCTGGCCGACTCGGTGATCTCCCTGCGTTAAAAGGCCAATTGATTACCGTGCCCTTGTCTGCTGAAGGCCAGCTCGGTGATGTTGAACAATTTAAGAATATCAGTCTTAAAAGTAAAACCAGCGGTAGTGTCATCAGACTGTCGGATGTTGCCAAGGTTGAGATGGGGTCGCAGGCTTATAATTTTGCAATTTTAGAAAATGGTCAACCCGCAACAGCGGCTGCAATCCAGCTCAGTCCGGGTGCCAATGCAGTGAAGACAGCCGAAGGGGTCAGAGCCAAGATTGAAGAGTTAAAACTCAACCTGCCTGAAGGCATGCAGTTCAGTATTCCTTATGACACGGCGCCTTTTGTTAAAATTTCAATCGAAAAAGTGATTCATACCTTACTGGAAGCCATGGTACTGGTTTTCATCGTGATGTATCTGTTCTTGCATAATGTGCGTTATACCCTGATTCCGACAATTGTTGCCCCCATTGCCCTGCTGGGTACCTTTGCGGTCATGCTCATGGCAGGCTTCTCGATTAACGTACTGACCATGTTTGGTATGGTGCTTGCCATTGGTATTATCGTCGATGATGCAATTGTGGTAGTGGAAAACGTCGAACGGATCATGGCAACCGAGGGGCTTCCACCCAAAGAAGCCACATCCAAGGCCATGAAGGAAATCACCAGTCCGATTATCGGGATTACCCTGGTCTTGGCTGCAGTATTCTTGCCCATGGCCTTTGCCAGTGGTTCGGTCGGCATCATCTATCAACAATTTACCCTGACCATGTCAGTGTCGATTCTGTTCTCGGCATTATTGGCATTGATCCTGACCCCTGCGCTGTGTGCCACCATCCTGAAACCGATTGATGGGCATCATCAAAAGAAAGGTTTCTTTGCCTGGTTTGACCGTAGCTTCGATAAAGTCACCAAGAAGTATGAATTGATCCTGCTGAAAGTGATCAAGCATAGTCTTCCAATGATGGCGATCTTTGTGGTCATTACCGGTCTCACCTTTGCAGGCATGAAGTACTGGCCAACTGCCTTTATGCCAGAAGAAGATCAGGGCTGGTTTTTGACCACCTTCCAGTTACCTTCCGATGCCACGGCTGAAAGAACCCGAGCTGTGGTCAACGAATTTGAAAACAGTTTGAAAGACAATCCGAACGTGGAAAGCAATACCACCATTATGGGTTGGGGCTTTAGTGGCGCAGGCCAAAACGTGGGAATGGCGTTTACCACACTCAAAGATTTTAAAGAGCGGACGTCAAGTGCCAGTGAAATGACCAATGCGGTTAATGAAACCATGGCACATAGTAAAGAAGGTGCAACCATGGCGGTGCTTCCACCGGCCATTGATGAGCTGGGGACTTTTGCCGGTTTCAGCTTACGCTTACAAGACCGTGCCAACTTGGGTATGCCTGCACTTTTAGCTGCACAAGACCAGCTCATGGAAATGGCAGCCAAAAATAAAAAATTCTATATGGTCTGGAATGAAGGCTTACCACAGGGCGACAATATTTCTTTAAAAATTGACCGTGCAAAATTGAATGTTCTCGGTGTGAAGTTCTCCGATGTTTCCGACATCATTTCAACGTCAATGGGATCAATGTACATCAATGACTTCCCCAATCAGGGACGTATGCAACAAGTGATTGTACAGGTTGAAGCCAAATCACGGATGCAATTAAAAGATATTTTAAACCTGAAAGTGATGGGCTCAAATGGACAGTTGGTGTCTCTCTCCGAAGTGGTCACACCACAATGGAATAAAGCACCACAGCAATATAACCGCTATAACGGTCGCCCATCGTTGAGTATTGCCGGTATTCCGAACTTTGATACGTCATCGGGCGATGCCATGCGTGAAATGGAAAACCTGATTGCCAAATTACCGAAAGGCATTGGCTATGAATGGACCGGTATATCCTTACAGGAAAAGCAATCTGAATCTCAGATGGCATTCTTGCTGGCCCTCTCCATGCTGGTGGTGTTTCTGGTACTTGCGGCACTTTATGAAAGTTGGGCCATTCCGCTTTCAGTGATGCTGGTCGTGCCTTTGGGGATCTTTGGTGCCGTGATTGCAATTATGTCACGTGGACTGATGAACGATGTGTTCTTTAAAATTGGCCTGATTACCATTATTGGTTTATCCGCCAAGAACGCCATTTTGATCGTCGAATTTGCCAAGATGCTGAAAGAAGAAGGCATGAGTTTAATTGAGGCCACAGTTGCCGCAGCCAAACTGCGTTTACGCCCGATTCTCATGACTTCACTGGCCTTTACCTGTGGGGTGATTCCCTTGGTGATCGCTTCAGGGGCAAGTTCAGAAACACAGCATTCCTTAGGGACAGGTGTATTTGGCGGCATGATTTCCGCGACGATTCTGGCAATCTTCTTTGTTCCCGTGTTCTTCATTTTTATTCTGGGCGCAGTTGAAAAGCTGTTTTCCTCGAAACCAAAAGATCCATCTTAAATGATAACGAGCAGAGGGAATCAACGGATTTCCTCTGACTCCTCCTCTGTATTTATCCTCATCTTATTTGGAGAAGACCATGTCTAAAGCGACTGTCTTATCTCGTGGCTTACTAGTGTCTACGCTTTCAATTGCCCTAACGGCATGTATGAATCTGCAGGCACCCCAACCTGTAATTCAATCCGATATTCCACAAAAATTTTCTCAAACCACAACTGGAAATTCAATTGCCAATTGTGGTTATCAACAATTTTTTTCTGATGTACGTTTATTACAAGTGATTGAAATCAGTTTAAATCATAATCGTGATTTACGTACTGCGACACTCAATATTCAACGCGCACAACAACAATATCAGATCAGCAAGAATGACCAGTTACCGACCATCGGAGCAACTGCTAGTGCGCTACGACAGGTCAACCCTGCTGTGAATCCGAATAATCCTTATTCCACCTTTCAAGTCGGTCTAGGGGTAACCGCCTATGAACTGGATTTCTGGGGCCGTGTACAAAGTTTAAAAGATGCAGCACTGAATCATTACCTTGTCACCCAGAGTGCCAGAGATGCGACTCAGATTAGTCTGGTGAGTCAAGTCAGCCAGGCATGGTTGAATTATGCCTTTGCCCAGGCCAGTTTAAATCTTGCTGAGCAGACCCTAAAAGCCCAGCTTGATTCCTTTAACCTCAACAAAAAACGTTTTGATGTCGGAATTGATAATGAAGTCCCGTTACGTCAGGCACAGATTTCGGTTGAAACCGCCCGCAATGATGTCGCGACGTATAAGACGCAGGTTGCCCAGGCACAAAACTTACTGAACCTATTGGCTGGTCAAACAATTCCACAAAATCTTTTGCCCCATCAAGCCGTAAAAACCATTAGTGCTGAAAGTCGCTTTGCAACGGGCTTAAGCAGTGATTTACTGAATAACCGTCCGGACCTTAAAACTGCTGAATATCAATTACGTGCTGCTGGAGCCAATATTGGTGCAGCCAAAGCACGTATGTTCCCCACCATTAGTCTGACAGGATCAGCTGGCTATGCATCGGCAGATCTAAAAGATTTATTTAAGTCAGGAGGCTTCTCCTGGTCAGTTGGACCAAGTATTGATCTTCCAATCTTTGACTGGGGAACGCGTAAAGCTAATATTAAAATTTCTGAAACTGAGCAAAAAATTGCTGTTTCCGACTATGAAAAAGCCATTCAATCCGCTTTTCGTGAAGTGAATGATGCCCTTGCTGCCCGTGCCCATATTGATGAGCGTTTGAGTGCACAACGCCGTTTGGTTGGTGCTACTGAGACCACCTATAAATTATCCACGGCTCGCTTTAGAGCAGGCATTGACAGTTACCTGACCGTGCTGGATGCGCAACGTTCTGCTTATACCGCCCAACAAGGCTTGCTCATGCTGGAACAAACCAAGTTGAATAATCAGATTGAATTATATAAAGCCTTAGGCGGCGGATTGTCTCGGTATTCGTAAACGCTTAAGTCTGTTATTGGGGCTGATTTTTGAATATTCAGCCTTTATAGTATGCAGGTTTAAATAAGAAAATAACCATTACCCCATGTTTACACTTTCGATTACCCCAAGATTCTATGAAACCGATGCTTTCGGGCATATCAACAATACCGTGATCACTGGCTGGTTTGAAACCGCACGCGAACCCGTTTTCCGTCTGTTTAATCCGGGTATGGAAATCAAAAATCTGCCTTTGATTCTGGCGCGTGTTGAAGTCGATTTTGTTGCCCAGATCTATTATGGTGCTGATATTGAAATCAAAACATGGATCGAGCATATCGGTAATTCTTCATTCGTAGTCGCACATGAAGCCTGGCAAAATGATCATTGCGTTGCCCGTGGCAAGGCGGTTCAAGTGTATTTTGATTTCAGCACACAAAAATCAGGGCGTATTCCTGATCAATTCCGTGAACAGTTACAACAATATCTGATCAGCCCATAAAACATTTACCGCTGAAATAAGCTGATTTATTTCAGCGGATTCAACTTATTCGCCTAAATCTTCGAGAAAATCAAAGGTCGGGACAAAAAATAAGCTGCCTGAAACAGGTGTACTGAAATCCAGTAAGCGGTCGACATGTCCGGTTTCTTTACCTAAGAACATATTTTCAAGCATGGTTTTGGTGATATTAAAAGAACGGGAATAGCCAATAAAGAAGGTGCCATATTCCCCTTCAGTTGGATTGGAAAATGGCATATTGGCTCTTAAGATTTTAAGCTCATTGCCATCAGCGTCATGTGCTTTACTCGCCACATTATGTGCACTTTGCGGTTTCACATCATCACCCAGCTCGACATCATCATATTTCTTGCGTCCAATAACTTTTTCCTGTTCTTCAGTGCTTAGACCTTTCCACATCTCCATGTTATGCAGGTATTTTTGGATAAATACATAACTGCCACCAATGAACTCGGCATCTTCTTGCCCGACATAGGCAATCTCTCTGGCAATTTCATGTTCAGGATTTTCAGTCCCATCGACAAAACCAAGAATGGCACGACCATCAAAATATCTAAACCCTTTGGTTTCACTAATTGGATAGGTATCTTGTTTTAATTGCTCATGCAAAATTGAGGCAAGTTCATAGCAAATCGCCATCTGGTTGGCACGGATATGAAAGAATAAATCGCCTGTTGTCGCTACCGCGGTATGTCTTGGTCCTTTGATCTCTTGAAAGGGTGCCAGCTCTTTCGGTTTATTTAAATCAGGGAATAGCAAATCCCAGGCATTTGAGCCAATTCCCACCGAAGCACTGAAATTACTATTCGGAAAACGATTGGTCAGACTGCGCACCAATGCGGAAAAATTCGCAAGGAAATCAATTACACCGGAATGATCTGGATTGGTATTGATGCCAAGTACGATAAATAAAGCATTTTCACCTGAAAGATTATTAATTACAGGCTGAGGTCTTAAAGGTATATTCATAATATCGGGGAATAAAAAAACTTAATGCTCATATCCTACACATTTTTTTAGATTTATTCTGTATATAACACAAAGCTCTCACCACGACAAAAACTGGCCAAAGTCAGATTTAATTGCTTGGCCATTTCTATCGCCATACTGGTTGGCGCAGAAATAGTCGCCAATAAGGCAATATTGTAGTGTGCACATTTACGAATCAGTTCATAACTGGCGCGACTGGTCATCACCACAAAGCCCTCGGCAACATTCAGCTTTTGCTCTGCCAAATGACCAAGTAGTTTATCCAAGGCATTATGCCTGCCGACATCTTCAAAGAGTGCCACGATTTGCCCTTGAACCACCCACGCTGCAGCGTGCGCGCCACCAGTGAGTTCAGTAATTTTTTGTCGGGCTTTCAGTTGAGCAATGGCATTTGGAATTTGCTTGAGCCACAAGGGCGAAACCTTGCTGCTCACCAATGGCAGGTCAGCATAAAATTGCTTTAAGCTCTCTATCCCGCATAAACCGCAACCAGTACGGCCCACCATCATTCGGCGATGTTGCTTAAGCGCCATAAATGCACGAGAAGAAATCGTCATATCAACCTCAACCCCTAATGCCGTATGATGAATTTCAAGAGAATACAACTCGTTTAGACTGTGCAATATCCCTTCCGAGAGACTAAAACCCTTGGCAAAAATCTCAAGGTCTGACGGCGTTGCCATCATCACGGCATGCGAGATGCCATTATAAATCAGCGCGACAGGATACTCCTGAACAATATAATCCATTTCATTTTCAGAATGATCCTGATGGAAACGATGCACCGGCACCGTTTCATAGCCGCGTGTTTTGGTATCCACAATTGACCTCTTTACTTAGATGCGCGACTAGACGCCACTCACCCGTTCATTGGCATGTTCAGGATCAACTGCAACCGCTAAGTTAAAATGCTCAGGCGCCTGACCTGCATGCAGGATCACCGGGATACTTTTTGATGCTGGAATTTTGGCATATTTATCATGACTGCCTAAGGCCACCAATGGATTGGTCTCTGGATAATAGGCGGCCAGACTGCCTTGTGGAATGTTATAAGGTACGATGCGGAAACTATGCACGATTCGTTTAACCCCATCCGAGAAGACACTTTCGATATCGACCCATTGATCAGCCTCAAAGCCTGCTGCATCAATATCCGCCTGATTCATAAACAGTACACGGCGCTGCCCGAATACACCGCGATAACGGTCATCCAGACCATATAAGGTGGTATTGTACTGGTCATGCGAACGTGTGGTCATCAAGGTATACACCTGCTGCTCGCTATAGGCAGCAGCATACTGGTTTTCTTTATCTTCATACACTTCGGACAATGGTGTAATCAAGAACTGTGCTTTGCCACTTGGGGTATTCCAGACATGCTGATTGGCTGGATGCTCTAAATGAAAACCACTCGGTTGATAAACCCGCTGGTTAAAATCATGGAATTCGTCAAATACCTCGGCAATCGAATCACGAATACGATCATAACTTTCAATATACCAGCGCCATTTCACCTTACTGTCAGGTAACGCGGCTTCAGCCATACGCGCCACAATATCGGGTTCAGACAAAATATTTTCAGAGATCGGTGGATTACGCCCTGCCGAAAGATGCACGTTCGACATTGAATCTTCTACTGAAATCGCTTGAGGGCCATGCACCTGTATATCTACTTCGGTACGTCCCAGACATGGCAACATCAGGGCGTCCTGACCACACACCAGATGGCTACGATTCAGCTTGGTGGTAATGTTGACGGTTAAATTACAACGGCGTAAAGCTTCTTGGGTATAAGGTGTATCTGGCGTTGCGACCGCAAAATTCCCCCCTAAACCAATAAAGACTTTGACATCACCTTCATACATCGCCTTGATGGTATCGACCACCCCAAAACCATGTTTACGTGGTGACTTGATACCAAATACACGATCAATACTATCGAGTAGCTTATCACTTGGGTTTTCATTGATACCCATGGTGCGGTCGCCCTGCACATTACTATGCCCACGGACTGGACACAGCCCTGAACCTGGTCGTCCGATATGTCCGCGTGCCAGCATCAGATTCGCCAGCATATGAATATTGGCAGTGCCGTGACGATGCTGGGTAATCCCCATGCCCCAACAGAAAATAGCCGTTTTTGCATCCAGATACATCTGGGCAATGGATTGTAAATGTTCAGGTGAAAGTCCTGTGTGCTTGTGAATTTCCGACCATTCAGTCTGGTCAATTTCCGCCAGCATCTCATCGAAACCGATGGTATTCATTTCGATAAAACTGCGGTCGAAAACGCTAGGCTGTCCTTTGGCAAGGGCTTGTTTATCCCATTCCAGTAAATGCTTCATCACCCCGAACATCAGCGCGTAATCACCGCCAATTTTGGGCTGGAAGTAATAGCGGCTGATCGGGGTACTGCCATTGGTCATCATTTCCAAAGGAGCTTGCGGATCTTGAAAGCGTTCCAAACCACGTTCTTTGATCGGGTTAATCGCAACGATGTTACCCCCGCGTCTTGAGACCTCTCTCAGGGTGGCCAGCATCCGCGGATGATTGGTACCGGGGTTATGCCCAAAACTAAAGATGGCATCCGCCTGATCAAAGTCATCCAGAATAACCGTCCCTTTACCTAAGCCAATGGCATCTTTCAAGCCCACACTGGTGGTTTCATGGCACATATTGGAACAGTCTGGAAAGTTATTGGTACCAAAGCTTCTGACGAACAGCTGATATAAAAAAGCCGCTTCATTACTGGCTCGTCCCGAGGTATAGAATGCCGCCTGATCAGGATGGTCTAAGGCTTGTAAATGTTTGGCAATTAGTTGAAAGGCCTCATCCCAAGAAATCGGCACATATTTATCCGTAACAGGATCGTAGCGCATCGGGTCGGTTAAACGCCCTAAGTCTTCAAGATAGAAATCACTCTGCTCGGCTAACCAGCTGACCGTATGCTGGGCAAAAAACTCTGGTGTCACCGTTTTACTGGTGGCTTCAAAGGCAACGGCTTTGGCACCGTTTTCGCAAAAGTTAAAGGCATGGGCATCTTTTTTCTCAGGCCATGCACAACCGGGGCAATCAAAACCGGTCGGCTGATTGATATTAAGTAAAGTAATCGAACCTTTTTTAAGGATATCCTGACGTTTGAGATTGCGTGCCACACTCAATAATGCGCCCCATCCACCGGCGGGCTGGGTATATGGCTCAATTCTCGCGTAGCCATTATTTTCTTGTTTATGAATTGATTGTTCTGAATGATCCATTACGTCGCCCTCAGCTGAGCTATTTTCATTTCTTACTGCTCTAGAAGTAACATGAATCTGCTGATTTTTCTATTCCAGATTTGTCTTATTCTCTGATCGTGAGACTGGCCAGCGCTATCCTGCTAGACAACGAATTAAACAAAAAGGTATTGGCACCGCTGGCTTGCCTCTAAGATGGATCAAGATTGAGCTCAGGTATGTATTGGGTTGAGCAAATTACTTATTGGCTGAACTGAGTTGCTGTGCTTCAGTGGTATTATGCTTTTGCTGCGACGGCATATAATCGGGTTGATTACTGACTGCCAGAAAGAAAAACACCAGAAATAAACAGCCGAGCAAAATACTGATACCCACTGCTAAATAGGGAAATTTGGATTGCTGTTGCGACATAAGGCCTGCTCCTGTTCAAAGATTAAGAAATGTTTAACCTTGTTTATATCGTGGACAAAACTTTAAAACTGGCACCATTTTGAATCCGGGTCTGCATATATTCAGCATAGACCGACAACTTCTCGAAAATGTGTTCGGAATAAAACATATCTTCAATCAGATGCGCAGCCTGCTGTTCGGTAAACTGGCCAATATTTGCCACCAATCTGGCATTCAGACTGGAAAATAAGGTACAAATTCCTTTATGGAATTCATCTTTATTTTTAAACAACAGTTGCCGCATATTGATCATGTCATGATTTACTTGAGGTATATCCTGACCGCTATCAATCACCGTAATTCTGACCTGTAGATAATCTTGCAATATTTTGAGCTGATGCATATCGATCGGCAGATGAATCACTAGAAAAATATGGGAAATATCTGTTCTGCACAGGGCTTTCACCAAACTCCGAAAAAGAAAATCCTGCTCATTTTTCGGATCATTCACCAGCTCGATATAAAGTTTTAAGCTATCAAGCACTTCTTCGATCTTGAGATGAATACTTTTCTCCGCCTGATAATATTGATTTAAAACGGTCAATACAGCAGCGGTGATGGGCGTGGTATAAATCACTGGCTGATTTAAATTGGCAATAATAAACGGCGCAAACACATAAGCCAGATGTCCTTCATTTTCTGCAATGGGGGCCTGGGCAATGTAGGTGACTTTTTCTTTAGAAAAATCTCTAAGCACCTTGCCTCTTAACAACGTTGCTTCAAGATTGACATATTCAAGTTGTAACTGTTCTTGTACTGATTGCGATGGTGCCTTGCCCTGAAAAAGCTGGGTCAATGCATTAAGCTCTGGGGTTATAAACATAATTAAACGCCATTCAGTCCGAAGTAAGGTCAGATAAACGACTTACAATGCTTGATCATTATTTAACACACTGTATCGTTGTGTATGCTATTTTGAATGAGCATCTTGATACTGAATAGCTACAGAATTTTGCTAAAAAAATATAACAGATTACTTAGCTCAAGCTTATCTGTTATAAAAAAACAAGAAGAAATTGTATCTACTCATATACAGCAGAACACGGGATGATGGATAAAACTTAAAAGGCTTTTAAATCCAACAAGAACAGTCACAAGGTTCTATGTATTTTCAGTCGTTTAAGTCCGTTCTTTCACATTTTCCTAGCGACTGCTTTACTCGTCTGTTATAGGAGAGGATATATGGATCTCGGTTTTACTGCCTTAGAATTAGCCCGAATACAGTTTGCCTTTACTGTTTCATTTCACATTATCTTTCCTGCCACCTCAATTGGTCTGGCCTGTTTTCTGGCCATGCTGGAGTGGAAATGGCTTCGTACCCAAAACCCGATTTATAAGGATCTGTTCAAGTTCTGGATCAAGATCTTTGCGGTTGCCTTCGGTATGGGCGTGGTCTCCGGTGTGGTGATGAGCTATCAGTTTGGAACCAACTGGAGTGAATTTTCCCGAATCGCAGGGAGTGTAACTGGCCCCTTACTGACCTATGAAGTACTGAGTGCTTTCTTCCTCGAAGCGGGCTTCCTCGGCATCATGCTGTTCGGTTGGGGACGGGTCAGTCCCAAGGCACACTTTTTTGCCACCTTGATGGTTGCCATCGGCACCTGTATTTCCATGTTCTGGATCCTGTCCTCCAATAGCTGGATGCAAACCCCGCAAGGATTTAGCATTGAAAACGGGATCGTGATTCCTACCGACTGGTGGGCGATTGTTTTCAATCCATCCTTCCCTTATCGCTTGGCGCATATGGCGGCGGCGGCATTTTTAGTCTCGTCACTTCTCGTGGTAGGTACTGCTGCATGGCATTTAATTAAAGGCCGTCGCGATGAACTGGTCAAAAAATCATTTTCGATGGGTCTATGGATGGTTCTAGTCACTTCATGTCTGCAAGTGGTGATTGGTGACAATCATGGTTTAAATACCTTAAAGCATCAGCCCGCCAAACTGGCAGCTATTGAAGGTCACTGGGAAACCAATCATAACGAATCCATGCCACTCTTGCTTTTCGCCATTCCAGACATGGACAAAGAGGAAAATCTGTATGAAATCGGAATTCCGCATCTCGGCAGCCTGATCCTGACCCACTCGCTGGATGGAAAAGTCACAGGTTTAAAAGACTTTGCAGCTGAAGACCGTCCCAATGCCACCATTGTGTTCTGGAGTTTCCGCGTCATGGTCGGTCTGGGCATGCTGATGGTACTGCTTTCACTGGTTGCTTTATGGCTGCGTAAAACAGGCAAACTGTATGGCACTTCATGGTTTCACAAGTTTGCTTTCGTCATGGGACCGGCTGGTTATATCGCCCTGCTTGCAGGCTGGGTCACCACTGAGGTCGGACGCCAGCCCTGGGTGATTTATGGCGTGATGCGCACCAAAGATGGTCTGTCGCAGACCGTTACCGCCGATCAGGTCGGCATCAGTCTGATTATTTTTGTCGGGGTCTATACCATCGTTTTTGGTAGCGGTATTTACTATATGCTGAAACTGCTGAAAAAAGGTCCTGAATTTATTGATGCCATTGAACATGAACCCGCAGGTCCGGGACATTTCAAAACACCGATGCGCCCACTGAGTGCTGTCGATGAAAGCATTGACGGGCAAGATCAAAGTAAGGAGAAACACCATGATTGATTTATCTCTGATCTGGGTCGGTATTATTGGTCTGGGCGTACTGATCTATGTGGTGCTGGACGGTTTTGATCTCGGCATTGGCATCCTGTTCCCCTTTATTAAAAACCGTGAAGAGCGCGATGTGATGATGAATACTGTCGCGCCGGTCTGGGATGGCAATGAAACCTGGATGGTGCTTGGTGGCGCAGGCTTATTTGCTGCTTTTCCACTGGTCTATTCCACCGTGCTTTCTGCCTTGTATATGCCAATTACCTTGATGGTGATTGCATTGATTTTCCGTGGTGTCGCCTTCGAATTCCGCTTTAAGGCTAATCGTACCAAGCATTTATGGGATCTTGCCTTTATCTGGGGCTCGGTCTTGTCCAGCTTCTTTCAGGGCGTGATTCTCGGGGCGTATATTCAAGGGATCCAAACGACCAATGGGATTTTCTCAGGCTCGGGTCTGGACTGGCTAACCCCTTTCGCACTGTTTACCGGACTGGGTGTGGTTGCCATGTATGCAGCACTGGGTTGTGGCTGGCTAATTATGAAAACAGATCATGAATTACAGGACCAGATGTATCGGTTAATGCCGAAGCTGATCATCCTGTTATTTGTGGTGTTTGCTGGCGTCAGTCTTTATACCCCGCTGACTCATCCTGAAATTGCAGCACGTTGGTTTGCCTTGCCAAATCTGCTGTATTTTAGTCCTGTACCGGTTTTGGTGTTGCTCTTTACTGCCTTGATTTTAAAAGCCTGTCAAAAGCGTCAGGATCTAAAGCCATTTATCTACACCTTGGCACTGGTGTTTTTGGCCTTCACCGGTTTTGTCATCAGTTTATGGCCGCATATTATTCCGCCATCAGTTACGATCTGGGAGGCAGCAGCCCCTGCTTCCAGTCAGAAATTTGCGCTGGTCGGTGCCGTAATTCTTATTCCGATCATCATTGCCTATACCATCCTTTCCTACTGGGTATTCAGAGATAAGGTCCGTGTCGGTGATGCAGGTTATCACTAAGGAGGAAGGTTGCATGAAAATAAACTCTCAGCATTTAAGTTCAACGCAATGGTTTATAATCTTATGGTTACTTGGATTTTTTGCACTCGCCATAATTGCTGGTCTATTTAGACTACTATTGATGTTTGCTTATTAGAACTAGGAACGGAGCAGCCTTTTTAACAAGGTTGCTCCGTTTATTCGGATCAGCCCTATTTTATGTATAAATCAGAACAGTTAGCGCATAACCTGAAACTTCTCATTGAAAACGGGACATGGAAGCCACATACCAAACTGCCATCTTTACGTGAACAGGTCCAGCGCTCAGGCTTTAGTCTCATTACCGTCATGAATGCTTATCAGGAACTAGAAGCACAAGGCCTGATTTATTCCAAAGAAAAATCGGGATATTTTGTCGCTGAGCACAATCATATCCAGATTCCGCAAGCCTATTCAGTGGTGTCTTTAAATCCCAAAATTGAAATTAACTCGCTGGTTTTTAAATATCTTAAATCGATTCAATCCAAACACGTCAGTCCCTTAGGCTCTGCTTTTCCAGACAGTCAGTTGCTCTATCCCCCCAAACTGATTCAGATCATGGGGCAACTTTCCCGTAATCGGCAGAGTTATGATCAAACCACCAATCTGCCACCGGGCAATTTAGCGCTCAGAAAACTGATCGCGCAACGCTATTGCATGCAAGGCATCCCCACGGAAGCAGATGACATTGTCATTACATCTGGCGGCTTAGAAGCCCTGAATCTTTCGCTGCAAGCGATTACGCAACCAGGCGATTATATTTTGTTGCAGCAAACCATTTTTTATGGAGCCTGGCAGGCTGCAGAGCGTTTAGGATTAAAGGTGATCACCATTCCTGAGCATCCGCAACATGGCTTTGATATAGAAGCTTTTGAACAGGTCATTAAAAATTATCCGATCAAAGTGTGCTGGTTTATGCTCAATGCACATAACCCGATCGGATTCACGGTCAGTGAGGAGATTAAATATAAAATTGCCAAATTATTGCATGAGCATCAGATCCATTTGATCGAAGATGATGTCTATGAAGAACTGTTTTATGGCAATCAAAAACCTTTGCCGATGAAGTATTTTGACCAGCAAAATCTGGTGCTGCACTGCTCTTCTTTTTCCAAAACCCTAGGTTCAGGTTTCCGTATGGGCTGGGTTTATGCAGGCAAATTTTCCGAGCATATTCAGCATCTACAGTTGATGAGCACCATTTCAGCCAATGCGCTGATCCAGAATGCACTGGTTGAGTTTCTCTCTCATCATCATTATGAAAAGCACCTCAGAACGCTCAGACGTGCTTTGGAGAAAAATAAAAAGCAGTTCTTTCAATATCTCAAACAGCATTTACCCAAAGGCTGTAAGGTCTACAATTATCCGAGTGGCTATTTTCTCTGGATTCAATTGCCCGATAAAGTCAGCAGTATGAAAATCTATGAACAATTGATCCAGCAACAGGTCGGCGTTGCCCCCAGCCCTTTATTTAATGTATTGCCTTCACATCAACATTTTATCCGTATGAATTGTTCTTTTGAATGGACGGAACAGATTGAACATGCTTTAGAATTGTTTATTAAATCGATTCGGGAGACAGTTTAGTAAGTGCTGCACACTTCATAAGTCTTGCAGTATCTAGCTTTTAACCAAAATCAAAATAAGGAAAGATCAAATAACTCATAACAGCCATAATAATTGAAATATAGCCTACTATTTAAACAACAAAGTCAAAATCAGAGCACACCTCAAATTTTAAAGAAATCCTATTTAAAAAAGTGCTCTATAGAATAACCAAGGAATAATAAGGACATACTTAAAAGACCCGACAACATGAAAAAATAATGAAGACAAAAAAACATTGGGTGATTTTTCAACAACTCTTTTAATTGAGAATCATCTATTTTGTGATATACGTTATTTCCATAAAAAGCTTTAAATGAAGTATCAAATTTTATATTTAATGTTTCCTTCCAATAAGCACTGGGCAACATACTCAGATAAAAAAAATCAAATGGTTCCATCAATCTTTTAAATTTTTTCTCATCCTTATATGGCTTTGTTGCACAAAGATTTGAAAGGCAAAGCGCCCCTAATTGAGCCAAATTTAAGGCGTAACTTGGGTAAGTGGTCGACCTAATTCCGTAAATCTGTTGAGGACTGCTACACGTGCATGAACCTCATTGACTTGGCTATCAAAGCTCCTTGCACTGAGTTTATCTCTTAATAATTTGATGCAGTGCATTTTAGTCTCAACCAAACTTCGGCGATGATAGCCTGACCATTTTTTCCATAGTGTCCTACCTAAACGTTTAATTGTTCGAAGTAATTCATTTCGCTCTAGCGAGCTACTCTTTGTATCTTTCCATGGTTTCGCATTTTTTCTAGGTGGAATCACCGCATGTGCTTGCCGATCTGCAATGACCTGACGGCATTGCTTGGTGTCATAAGCTCCATCGGTATAAACAGAGTCAATCTGCTCATCTTGTGGAATCTGATTAAGTAAATCACCAAGCACCTGTGAATCACAGACATTATTGGTTGTGAGCTGAATAGCGCGTATTTGTAGGGTTTTGGCATCTATACCAATATGTAGTTTACGCCATTGGCGACGATATTCAGCTCCATGTTTCTTGCGTTTCCATTCGCCCTCACCTAGAAACTTCATCCCTGTAGAGTCTACGAGTAGATGCAGCCCATCGCTACTTTTTTGGTAGCTGATTGCAATATCAATATGCTTTTGTCTTCTACAAAGCGTACTGTAATCTGGTGCGGTCCAATTTAATCCGCAAAGTTTAATCAGACTTTGCACAAAGCCAGTGACCATACGTAAAGATAGACGGAATAAGGATTTAATCATTAAGCAGCATTGGATGGCTGCGTCGGAGTAGGTTTGATTTCGCCCTTGTTTGCCTTTTGATGGAGCATACCATTGCGTAGCAGGATCAAACCAAAGGGCAATATTTCCGCGATTAATGAGTGCTCGGTTATATGCGGGCCAATTGGTTGTGCGGTAGATTTTGTGTGTAGGCTTCT
>NZ_AMZS01000028.1:0-69693 GCF_000314615.1 Acinetobacter sp. WC-323 | reverse complement strand
CCTGCTTTGGCGACACCGAAGCTAGGACGGCGAGCGTTTGAACCGTCAAAACGCGCCGTAACCTGATCAGAAAGTTCTGCGATTTCAGTCACCAGTTCTTTGATTTTCTCTGCTTTGTCTGAGTCATCCAAAGCAGCAATCAGTTCGATCGGACTTTCTAAACGTTCTAAATAAGCTTTTAATTGAGTTTTAATATTTTGATCTAACATGTATTTCTCCAAACCCTAAGACTTTTAAATCGGTCAATTCATTCAATAAGGCTATATTACGTAAAAATGATAAATAGGTAAAACAGTATGTTTTTATTGTTTTAATCGGTTTTTTGAATTTTTAATTCATCCGTTGAATTTTGAAATATATCTTTCGATAAAAAAATCAGTACAATCATACTTGTTATACAACTGCAATCATTGCATGACATAAAGAAAGGGTAAGCAATATGGCATTACAGCGCGGCATCTATCAACATTATAAAGGGCAACTTTATCAGGTCTTTCATGTTGCCCGTCATAGTGAAACTGAAGAGCAACTGGTCGTGTATCAATGCTTATATGGCGATTATTCAATGTGGGTACGTCCATTGGCAATGTTTACTGAAACGGTTGAACTGGCGGATGGTCAAATCCAGCCCCGTTTTAAATTAATTCAGGCGATTTAAGCGGAATTGCCGACTTAACATCTGGAGGGGCAGTGATGACCAATAGTGTGTTTTTACAGCGTATTGCTGATTTATATGATCAGTTCAAGCAACACGATGCGCAACAGTCTGATCGTCTGAGCCGTTATCGCAATATAGAAGCCGAGTCGGCAAAGTTATTGGCGATGCTGATTCGTTGTCAGCAATCAAAGCGTATACTGGAAATCGGCACTTCGACTGGTTATTCAACCTTGTGGCTGGCTGAGGCTGCCCAAGCGGTCGGTGGAAAAGTTCAAACGCTGGAAATTGATCCTTTACGCAGTGCCCAGGCGAAAAAATATGCGGAAGCGTTTGAGCTGGCACAGCACATTGATTTCTGGATAGGAGATGCGGCGGATTTTCTGGCTCAGGCCAGTCAACCGTTTGATTTTATTTTACTGGATGCAGAGCGTGGCAATTATGTGAGTTACTGGGCCGATTTAAAGCGTTTATTACAAACATCTGGTAGCACCTTGGTGATTGATAATGTGATTTCTCATGCTGCAGAAGTGAAAAGCTTTCTGGAATTGATTAAGCAAGATGACGATTACATGACTACGATTTTACCGATTGGCGCGGGCTTATGTATGGTGGTGTTAAAGTGAACGGATTTGATCCTGATGTTTTAAACGATACGCTTGCGGACTGCAGCCTATGACTTTGTTAAAGGCACGGGTAAAATTGGCAGGATTGGAATAACCCAGTTCATACGCTATCGCTGTAATGGTAAGGCTAGAATTCTCTAATAAATCGATGGCGCGTTCTGTGCTGATCTGTTGCTTTAATTCCTGAAACTCAACACCTTGTTGCTGCAAATAGCGTTGCAGGGTTTTTGTCGAAATATTCAGGACTCGGGCACATTCGGTTAAGGTGGGCACTTGATTGGCTTGTCGCAACATCATGCTGACCCATTCCACAATTTCACCTTGATGGTAGATTTTCTGGATTTGTTCCTGACAGCGTTGCTCAACCACTTTTAAGCTATGTGCGTCTGCCAACGGTAAGGGCAGTGCCAATTGTTGCTGGTCAATCTCGACCCGTATACCGGATAGCCAGCTATAATTAAACTGAAAACTGGCTTTGACTAAGGATAGATAACGTTCTTGATAAGTCGGTTCGGGGATACTTAAATAGATTTGATAACGTTGTAACTGCTGACCTGCCAGTTCTAGCAGACTGTAGTAAAAGGCAACTGCAATGGCTTCGATATGAAAGGCCAAACATTGTTTATTCATCTGCAAAATTGGTTCAAATAACAGTTCGACTTTTTGTGAGCCTGCTGGAAACTGAATACTGAGCTTAAAACTCGGCATAATCAGCCTAAAGTATTGTGCAATGAGTCTGAGTGCATGTTCCAGATTCGGGCTGGTCATCAGGGCATAACCCACCAGACTATGCGAGCTGAGTTTAAGGTTTTTTCCAAGTACAAAGGCCAGATCATGGGTATTAGGCAGGCTTAAACCCATTTCAATAAATTGCTCTATCTGTTGAATAGACAACAGTTCTGTTTGTGCCAGTTGCTGCTGCAATGCACTCAACACATGATTATCGTATTGATGTGTGCCGATTAAAATTTCAATCAGACGCAAATAGTAGCGTGCTGGAATTACCGGAATCTGTTGCTTTTGCACAAGAAGAACTCAGTAAAGTCTTAAAATGATAATAGCAAGTCTTAAAATGATAATATAGTACTGCTGTAAAATTACACAATGACCTCAAGCAAAAGAGTTTGTGTTTGATTGAGGAGATTCTAATGAATATGCATACTCAACTGGATGTCGAGCAAGCGGCAACAACATTTAAGGATAAAAAACGGCATTTATGGTTATTGGGTCTGGCTGTCCCTACGATTGCAATGAGTGGTTTGGCAGGCTATCAGTTTGGTCCTAAAAAAACCAAAAAATTCTTCGCTTCATTTGGTCCCTTATTTATTCATGCTGTTATTCCAACATTAGATAAATTGATTGGTGAAGATACGGAAAACCCGCCACTCGATGCAATTGCAGATTTAGAAGCCGATCCGTATTATGCCCGTATTGTTAAACTTTTTATTCCTTTGCAATACGCGACCAATATCTATGGCGCATATTTAGCCAGTCGTAAAGATACTTCGCTTGCGGATCAGCTGTTACTGGGAAGCTTGGTCGGGATGGTCAATGGTATTGCGATTAATACCGCACATGAATTGAGTCATAAATCAGGACGGCTGGAACATTATCTGTCACATCTGGCTTTGGCGCCGTCAGGTTATAACCATTTTCGCATCGAACATCCTTATGGTCACCACCGTCGTGTAGCCACACCTGAAGACCCGGCATCGTCACAATTTGGCGAAAGCTTCTGGAAGTTTTTACCGCGTACCGTGATGGGTAGCTTTAAATCGGCGATCGAGATTGAAAAGAATCGTTTACAACGCAAGAAATTGCCTTTCTTATGTAAGGAAAATGAGTTGATTCACGGTTGGGCCATGTCGGCTCTGTACCATGTTGCCATGTTAAGCAAATTTGGTCTGCATTCAGTCCCATTCCAAGTGACACAAGCGGCCTATGCAATTACCTTGTTTGAGTCGGTCAATTATATTGAACACTATGGTTTAAAGCGGGCAAAGAAAGAAAATGGTCAGTATGAACGGACGTTGCCTGAGCATAGCTGGAACAATAATAATGTAGTGACCAATTTATTTTTGTATCAATTACAACGCCACTCTGATCATCACGCCAATCCGACCCGAAGCTTTCAGACCTTACGTCATTTTGAAGATGCGCCGCAGTTACCCGCAGGTTATGGGGCCATGATTATGCCCGCATTCATTCCAGCGTGGTGGTCAAAAATTATGGATGATCGGGTGGTACAACACTATCAAGGTCATTTGGACAGAATCAATGTTCATCCTGAAGCCAGACAGAAGATGTTAGAAAAATATAGTCAGCAGGATGATGCTGCCTGAATAGGCAAGTGAAATAGCTTAAATCAGCCTGAGCGGGCTGATTTTTTTATACTTTAAGCTGAAATACACAGTCGTTTAAAGTGCAGATCGAACTCAAGATATTTATGTACAAAGGCCGTTTTATCATGGGTGCGAAGTAAATTATTGTAGATAAACTCTGGAACTGGATGGTAAAGCTCGCCTGAGCCATTGCTATAGAAAATTTTTAAATAGCGTGAAGAAACATCATATTTCCAGGAGGTTACAACAACAGATTTTTCCATAGATTCGTCCCCATATTGATTTGATCTTTTAGTACATTTTTGAACAACTTTTATCCTTCATTCTTTGACAGTACTCCAACTCAGCTCCTGTGACAATTGATAAATGAAGCTGGCTATAAATTTATAAGTATAAGAATTGTAAAAAATTAGCTATAAAATTTGGCTACAAGAAATGGGGGATTTTTAAAATAAAGCAGGCAAAAAGAAACCACCCTAAAAAGGGTGGTTTCGGACCATTGGGTCTAATCTAAATAATTAGATTTTACCAACTAAGTCGATAGATGGAGCAAGGGTTGCTTCGCCTTCTTTCCATTTAGCCGGGCAAACTTCACCTGGGTGAGCGTGAACGTATTGAGCAGCTTTTACTTTACGAAGAAGTTCAGATGCGTCACGGCCGATACCACCAGCGTTGATTTCAACGATTTGGATTTTGCCTTCTGGATCGATAACGAAAGTACCACGGTCAGCAAGACCAGCAGCTTCGATTAATACGTCGAAGTTTTTAGAAAGAGTCCAAGTTGGATCGCCGATCAATGGGTATTGGATTTTACCAATAACGTCTGAAGTGTCGTGCCAAGCTTTGTGCGTGAAGTGAGTGTCAGTAGACACGCCATAGATTTCAACGCCTAATTTTTGGAATTCAGCATAGTTATCAGCAAGGTCGCCTAACTCAGTTGGACATACGAAAGTAAAGTCAGCTGGGTAGAAGAATACAACAGACCATTTGCCTTTAAGATCTGCTTCAGATACGTCAACAAATTGACCGTTGTGGTACGCAGTTGCTTTAAATGGTTTAACTTCAGTATTAATTAAGCTCATCATTGTCTCCATGATTGAGGTTTTATTGAGAGGCTAACGCCTTACTTGTTTACGAGGTCTAGAATAAATAATTTTTAGTTATTGGGGAAATAGTATTTTTACATGACTAAAATCGGAAAATTGAATAACTCAATCAAAAACGACTTTCACCCAAAGATATCTGCTCTATTTGACGACATAAAAATGAAGCCAACATGACAAAACATCTGAAAACTAATGTGCATAACAACATGAAGTCTACGTGATCAAAATTCAAGGGTAAAATTGAAAAAATCTAAAAATATATAAAAAACCATGATATACGATTAAAATTTCTTCATTGAATAAAGGCTTTGAAGGAGAGCAGTGACAGAGCAAGATGATGGAAGCATTCCTTCATTTTTACCGCTTAGTCTGAACAGATTGATGCAGTTTCTTTGCATAGCAAGGCTTTAAGGCGTAAAATAGCCGATTAGTTTATTTTTCAGGAAAGCTGTTCAGTGCAGAGTCATTTAAATGTAGATCAATTGGTTATGGCACGTGACCGTCACCGTTTAAATCGACTGCGCAAGGATAAGAAAACACGACCAGCAGATATCGAAAAACTGTTTGAACAGTCTAACCACAAGGTTAAGCAACGCCTTGCACGCCTTCCAAAGATCAAACTCAATCAGGATTTACCTGTCACCCAGTATGCAGATCGTTTGATTGAAGCGATTCAAAAGCATCAGGTCATTATTGTGGCGGGTGAAACCGGTTCCGGTAAAACCACACAGCTCCCGCAGATTGCCATGCTGGCAGGGCGTGGACTGACGGGTATGATTGGTCACACCCAGCCACGTCGTCTGGCTGCACGTAGTGTTTCGCAGCGTATCGCCGAAGAGGTTGGTGAAAAACTCGGTGAATCAATCGGTTTTAAAATCCGTTTTAACGAGCAGGGTTCACAAGACTCGATTGTTCGTTTGATGACCGATGGTATCTTGTTGGCTGAACTGACCAATGACCGTTTCCTGTCAAAATACGACACCATTATTATTGATGAGGCGCACGAACGCTCTCTCAATATTGACTTTATTATGGGCTATCTCAAGCAGCTTTTACCAAAGCGCCCTGATTTAAAAGTCATTGTTACTTCGGCAACGCTCGATGTGAATCGCTTTAGCCAGTATTTCTATGACGCACCGATTTTTGAAGTCGAAGGGCGTAGTTTCCCTGTTGAAGTGCGTTATCGCCCGATTTCAGAACTGAGCATCGTTGGCAGTGATGATGATGAATTCGATGACTTTGAAGAAAACCTCCCGCGTGCCGTGGTACAGGCTGTCGAAGAATGTTTTGCCGATGCAGAGAGCAAGGGCCATCCTGAGCATGCTGATATTCTGGTTTTCGCCAGTACCGAACAGGAAATTCGTGAATTACAGGAGACCTTACAAAAGTATGGCCCTCGTCATACCGAAGTGTTGCCTTTATACGCACGTTTAGCCTTGGCAGAACAGCAAAAGATTTTTAGTCCAAGTGGTAAAGGTCGCCGTATCATTATTGCGACCAACGTGGCTGAAACGGCACTGACAGTTCCGAATATTCGCTATGTGATTGATAGTGGTTTTGCCCGTATTTCACGTTATAACTATCGTTCACGGGTGCAACGTCTGCCAATTGAAGCCATTTCACAGGCTGCAGCCAATCAGCGTAAAGGTCGTTGTGGTCGTATTGCGGCGGGTGTGTGTATTCGCTTATATAGTGAAGAAGACTTTTTAAGCCGTCCAGAATTTACCGAGCCGGAAATTAAACGAACCAACTTGGCCTCTGTGATTTTGCAAATGCAAAGCTTGGGTCTAGGTAGTTTGGAAGATTTTGATTTTATCGAGCCACCCGATTTTCGTCTGGTCAATGATGGTCGTAAACTGCTGATCGAGTTGGGTGCACTGAGTGAGAAAAAAGCCCCTCTTTCCCAAAGAGGGGTTGGGGGAGATTTATCTAAAGAGAATCCCCCTCAATCCCCCTTTACCAAAGGGGGAAGCCCAGATAGCTTAACCAAAGTCGGTCAGATGATGGCACGTATGCCGATTGATCCGCGTTTAGCTCGTATGATTATCGGTGGGGCACATTTTGGCGTACTCAAAGAAACGTTGATTATTGTCAGTGCCTTGGCAATTCAAGATCCGCGTGAACGTCCTGCCGACAAACAAATGCAGGCCGATCAGAAGCATGCGTTATTCAAAGAAGCGGATTCAGACTTTTTATTCTATTTAAAGCTTTGGAATACGATACAAACCAGTCCGGATACGCAGACGGAAAATAAGCGCCGTCAATTTGCACGTCAGCATTTCTTAAGCTGGTTGCGTTTGCGTGAATGGAAACAGACCCATCAGCAACTGGTTGAGCTGGCAGAAGGATTAAAACTAAGTTTTAATGAAAAGGGCGCCAATTATGAAAATTTACACCGTGCTCTGTTAACAGGTCTACTTTCATTTATTGCCAATAAAACCGATGAACGTAATACCTTTATGGCAGTACGTCAACAGAAAGCCAAAGTGTTCCCAGCCAGTACCTTGCATAAAACCAATACCGCTTGGGTGATGGCCTTTGAAATGGTGGAAACCTCTCAGGTGTATTTACGGACTTTGGCAAAAATTGATCCAGAATGGATTTTGCTGGCAGCCCGTGATTTATTGAAGTACCACTATTTCGAACCGCACTGGTCCAAGAAAGCGGGTATTGTGAATGCCTATGCGCAGATTTCTCTGTTTGGTTTAATTATTGAACCCAAGCGTTTGATCAACTTTGAAAAGGTGGATCAGCCAGCGGCCCATGAAATCTTTTTACGCGATGCTCTGACCACAGGGAATCTGGGGATTACACCACCGTTCTTGAAGCATAACTTGTTAAAGCTTGAAGAAGTGGAGCGCGTTGAAGATAAGTTGCGTCGCCGTGACTTGGTGGTTGATGAAGAGACCATTTACCAGTTTTATGCAGCGAAAGTGCCTGAGGAAATTGCCAGCCGTCGTAGTTTCGAAGATTGGCGTGCAACCATTGAACCTGATCAGCCCCGTTATCTGTTTGTCGAAGATGATGCATTATGGATGAACGATCGTCCGACCACGCAACAATTTCCTGACTATTTGCATAATGGTCAATTGCGTTTGGCGGCCAGCTATCGATTTGACCCAAGTCATGATGAAGATGGGGCAACCGTCAAGATTCCGGTACAGGCGTTACCACAAGTGGATGAAAAGCAATGGTCATGGGGAATTTCTGGCTGGCGTCAAGACCTGATCGAAGCCTTACTGAAAGCATTACCGAAAGATAAGCGCCGTAATCTGGTGCCGATTCCTGATACTGCGAGAAAACTGATGCAAGGCGTCGATGCAACGCATTTACGTGAACATCTGTTTAGTTATCTGGCATTTGCTTTGCGTGGTGAGCAAATCACGGAAAAAGATTTTTCTTTTGAACGGATTGACCAGTATCTGGTGCCTTTTATTAAGGTGCTGGATGAAAAAGGCAAGTTGATTGCGCAAGGGCGTGATCTGGATGAGCTAAAAGCACGCTGTCGTGTTGAAACCCATCGTCCAGTGAAACAGCAAAAAGGTGAGTTTAAGACCTTCCCTGAAAATTTCATCTTTGAAGCTTCGCAGAAGGTCACGGGCGTTGTGGTCAAGCAATATCAAGCGTTGGTACCAACCAAGCTTTTTGCCGAGCTGGATACTAAGGATGAGTCCGGTGTGGTGATTCAAACCTTTAATGATCAGGATGAAGCAATCAAGCAACATCGTGAAGGGGTGATTCGGCTGGTGCATAT
This sequence comes from Acinetobacter sp. WC-323, assembly GCF_000314615.1. Taxonomy (NCBI): domain Bacteria; kingdom Pseudomonadati; phylum Pseudomonadota; class Gammaproteobacteria; order Moraxellales; family Moraxellaceae; genus Acinetobacter; species Acinetobacter sp. WC-323. The sequence continues at coordinate 61,210 of NZ_AMZS01000028.1, read as the reverse complement.
GCAGTTGGGGGATTTAATCCGTCAGCTCAAAAAGCAGATTTCCAAGCCGCTGGCACTGGCTTATTCACCTTTAGGTGAGCGGGCAAAACTGGAGCAGATGCTGGTGTATGCAACTTTGCAGGTGTCGATCCAGCAATTGCCTAAAAATGCCGATGAATTTCAGCAGTTATTGACTGAAACCAAAAAGCAGTTTTTAGCAAATGGTCAACAGACATTAGCTGATTTAACTGAAATATTTACCCAATGGCAGCAAATTCGCCGTGAATTGCTGGTACTCGACCAAAGTATCTTTGGTCGTAGTGTGGATGATATTGAAGATCAGCTTGATTTAATGTCATTGGCAGACTTTGTTTATAGCCAATCGCCCGAGATTTGGCAGGAATACCCGCGTTATTTGAAAGCACTGCTATTGCGTTTAGACCGTTTGCCAAATAATCTACAACGTGATCTTGCTGCAATTGATGATGTCGATCCATGGATGGACAAAGTATTTAAATTTAAAAAAGATCCTAAAATCAAAGAATTGTATTTGATGTTGGAAGAACTCAGAATTTCCTTGTTTTCTCAACCGATGAAAACAAAGCTGCCTATTTCACCAACTAGATTACAAAAACTATGGGATCGATTAGCAATCGGTTAAACTGAGAAATATGAAAGTTAGAAGCATTCTTTACAGGAGTTTTACATGGGCATCCGTATAACAGGTACAGGTTTATTTCACCCAACCGAATCGATTTCCAATGAAGAGTTGGTTGAAAGTTTAAATGCTTATGTAGAACAATATAACCAAGACAACGCCGCTCAGATCGAAGCAGGCGAAATCGAGGCTTTACGTGGTTCAAGCCCTGAATTTATTGAAAAAGCATCAGGAATTAAACGTCGTTATGTGGTCGAAAAATCAGGTATTTTAGATCCAACCCGCTTGCGTCCGCGTTTGCAGGAACGTAGCAACGATGAGCTTTCACTTCAAGCGGAGTGGGGCGTGATTGCGGCTAAACAGGCGATGGAAAATGCAGGTGTAACCGCTGACGACATCGATGTAGTGATTTTGGCTTGTTCAAACATGCAACGTGCTTATCCTGCGGTTGCGATTGAGATCCAGACAGCTCTTGGAATTAAAGGTTATGCCTATGATATGAATGTGGCATGTTCTGCTGCAACATTCGGTTTGAAGCAAGCTTATGATGCGGTGAAATGTGGCGCTCGCCGTGTATTATTGCTCAATGTTGAAATCACCTCAGGTCATCTGGATTATCGTACCCGTGATGCCCACTTTATTTTTGGTGATGTGGCGACAGCGTCGATTATTGAAGATACTGAAACCAAATCAGGTTTCGAAATTTTAGATATTCATTTGTTTACTCAATTCTCAAATAATATCCGTAATAACTTTGGTTTCTTGAATCGCAGTGAAGATGCAGTAGTCGATGACAAACTGTTCCGTCAAGACGGTCGTAAAGTATTTAAAGAAGTTTGTCCGCTTGTTGCGAAGATCATTACCGCACAACTGGAAAAACTTGAATTAACCCCTGAACAGATCAAACGTTTCTGGTTGCATCAAGCCAATGCCAACATGAATGAACTGATTTTAAAACTGGTTGTTGGTAAAGATGCTGATCTTGAGCGTGCACCGATCATCTTGGATGAGTTTGCCAATACTTCATCGGCGGGTGTTATTATTGCGATGCATCGTACCGGTGAGCAGGTAGATAATGGCGAATTCGCTGTGATTTCTTCTTTCGGTGCGGGCTATTCAGTGGGCTCGATTGTGGTACAAAAGCATATTGCTTAAGCTTTTAGCATAATTAAAATTAAGGAAGGAGCAGATTTGCTCCTTTTTTATAAAAGGAATGTATATAACTACGGGGAAGTTATGGCTTTTTCACTTTATTGTTTGATTGATGAGGACTCGGGTGTTTTTTCATTGGGGTTGTTAGAAAAACAGTTAAGCGAGTATTTTTCAAAAACAGGTATCTTTTCTGTTGAGTATGAAGAAGACCCCTTTAACCCTTTAGATAAGCATCTACGTTTTTCTTGGGAGGATTGGTGGATGCTTATCTTTTATGAAACAGGGCGGAATGTGATTGATGATTCTAGGATAATTGCAAATTATATTGATTCTAACCAAGCGGATAAGATTTCTGCTATTAATAAGCGGATTATAGTTAGATTTGCAGATAATGACTTAAAAGCTTATACAAATCATATGGTTTTGATGATTGACTATTTAGAAGATATACCAAATTCTGTTATTTTTAATCCTAATACTAAAGAGATTATCAAGGCATAAAATATTTGAAAAAAGATTTAATATAGGATAGATAAAGAAAATTACTATTTTTTATGGATATGGATTCACCCGAAGATTTTGATCGGGTAGTAGCTTGGATGGAAAAATGGAAAAGCTTGGTCATTATTGATGACTATTGTAATGGGGGGCATTAATGGAATGTTGAAGCTCTTATTGAGGCGATAATTGAGATTCCTAAAGCATGATTATGCTCTACTGTGAGGCTAATACCTGAAAATTTTTATTAAAACATAATCCTCAAAAAATTAAAAAATGAACGTACCGAAGTACGTCCATAACGAAAAATTTTAAGCCTCAATCGCTTGAACTGCAATTTTCTTGGCAGGATCTGCCTTACGGCGTACAGCAGGCACTGGTTCACCATGATATTGGCGATCAGCAAAGTAGCTTGAACGAACCATTGGCGCAGACCAGATATTTCTGAAACCGAGTTTACGGCCATGTTCAGCATAACGCTCGAATTCTTCTGGCGTAACAAAACGGTCAATTGGGGCATGTTGTTTAGACGGTTGCAGATATTGACCAATGGTCACGTAATCCACATCGTGTGCACGTAGATCATCCAGTAACGAAATCACTTCTTCTTCAGTTTCACCAATACCCACCATCAAACCACATTTGGTTGGTACATCAGGGCAGTATTCCTTAAACATTTTTAACAGGTTTAAAGAATGCTGATAGTCAGAGCCTGGACGCATCGCTTTATAAAGGCGAGGTACAGTTTCAATATTGTGGTTGAATACATCTGGCGGACATTCAGTCATGATGCGTAAGGCGATATCCATACGACCACGGAAGTCAGGCACCAGAATTTCCAATAGGGTTTTTGGACTTAATGCACGTGCTTCCTTGATACAGTCAACAAAGTGTTGAGCACCACCATCAAGCAGGTCATCACGGTCAACCGAGGTAATCACGGCATATTTTAAGCCAAGATTAGAAATGGTTTCAGCCATGTGACGCGGTTCATCTGGGTCCAATGCATTTGGACGACCGTGTGCAACATCACAGAAAGGACAGCGACGGGTACAGATATCGCCCATGATCATGAAGGTTGCTGTACCACCACCGAAGCATTCAGGCAGGTTAGGGCAGGCAGCTTCTTCACATACGGTATGCAGTTTTTGTGAACGCAAGGTTGTTTTGATACGCTGAACTTCTTCTGGAGCGGTCATCTTGACTCGAATCCAGTCAGGTTTGCGAGGTACTTCAACCGTAGGGATAACTTTTACAGGAATTCTTGCGACTTTTTCCGCGCCACGAAGTTTTATACCCTGTTCAGGTTTACGGTGTTCAGACATATACTTCCTACAGCCTTTGATTTGAGATATGTGAATATTATAGTCAAATTTACCGCATTAAAGCAGGAAAAGTGGTATTCATTTTGAAAATGTAAATATATAAAAATATATAGTTGTGAAATACATCATCTCGCTGCATATTGGTTATCATATAGAGAGCAAAAACGGTTAAGAGACAAAGGAGCTTTGAATGCCACGTAAGAAAGAGGTCGTTGGTGGGAATATTGTTAAATATGATGCAGTAATTCTCGGTTCTGGCCCAGCTGGCGAAGGCGCGGCAATGAAGCTTGCAAAAGCAGGTAAAAAAGTTGCAATCGTTGATGTTCGTGATCAACTCGGCGGTAACTGCGCACATGTAGGCACAATTCCAAGTAAAGCTTTGCGTCAAACAGTTTCAAGTATCATTCGTTATCAGCGTGATCCAATGTTTCAGAAAGTCGGTGAATGGAAGCAATTCACCATGAAACAGGTATTACGTAATGCGCATAAAGTGATTCAACAGCAAGTTGATACGCATACACGTTTCTATGATCGTAATAAAATCGAAGTCTTTCATGGTCGTGCTTATATACAGGATAAGAACACGGTTCTGATTTTTGGTCAGGATGGTATTAAAGACACCATTATTTGCAAGCAGATTGTGATTGCAACAGGTAGCCGTCCATATCAGCCAAAAGGTCTGGATTTTAATCATCCACGTGTATTTGATTCAGACAAGATTCTCGATCTTGATTTCGCCATCCAGAAAATCATCATTTATGGTGCAGGCGTGATCGGTTGTGAATATGCGTCAATTTTCATTGGATTAGATCATAAGGTTGATCTGATCAATACCCAGCAAAAGCTTTTAAGCTATCTGGATGATGAAATTGCCGATGCATTGTCATACCACTTACGTGAGCAAGGCGTATTGATCCGTCACAATGAGCAGATTGATCATTTAGAGACGTTTGATGATCACGTGGTTCTGCATTTATTAAGTGGCAAGAAGATCAAGGCAGATGCGATCTTGTGGTGTAATGGCCGTTCAGGCAATACCGATGGTTTAGGTCTTGAAAATGTAGGTTTGGTACCAAATGGTCGTGGTCAGTTGATGGTCAATGATCAATATCAGACTGAAGCAGAAAATATTTATGCAGCGGGTGATGTGATTGGCTGGCCATCATTGGCATCAGCGGCATATGACCAAGGTCGTTGCGCAGGTGCGAACATGGTTGGCGAGAAAAATGTCAAGCCAATCCGTGACGTTCCAACTGGTATTTATACCATTCCAGAGATTTCTTCGATTGGTAAGACCGAACAGGAGTTAACGGAAGAGAAAGTCCCTTACGAAGTGGGGCAGGCTTCTTTCCGTCATCTGGCGCGTGCGCAGATTACCGGTGATACGGTGGGTGAATTAAAGATTCTGTTCCACCGTGATACTTTAGAAGTATTAGGTATTCATTGCTTTGGGAATAATGCGGCAGAGATTATCCACATTGGACAAGTGGTGATGCATAGTCCGAACAATACCTTGAAGTATTTTGTTGAGACTACTTTCAACTATCCAACCATGGCTGAAGCCTATCGTGTTGCGTCTTTAAATGGTATGAATCGTTTGTTCTAAGCCAGTCAGTCCTTGTATGATGCAAATGCCAATCACCTTGATTGGCATTTTGCTATCTTGAGTTGAATAAAAGGGAAATATGAAAAATCAAAAAAATAATCTGATCATTGTTGCCATCGTCTTGTTGATCGCGGCTTATTTTGGTCTGGATCTTAAGCAAAAACAAAACACCGGATCTGATGCTCTTACCACCAATACCGAAAATACGGTTTCTGTCGATGATCAGCACAAGATCATGCAGGCTTATCAGCAGCAACGCAGTAATGTTCAGGTACAAGCTCAGGGCGTAGTGAAAGCGATTTTGCCTGATGATAATGATGGCTCAAGACATCAGAAAATGATTCTTAAGCTGGGCAATGGATTAACCGTTCTCATTGCGCACAATATTGATTTGGCGCCAAGAATTGAGGGGCTTAAAAAGGGCGATGTCGTGGAGTTCTATGGTGAATATGAATATAGCCAGAAAGGTGGCGTGATTCACTGGACGCATCATGATCCACGCGGAAAACACATGGATGGATGGCTAAAATATCAAGGAAAAATCTATCAATAACATTTTTCCTTGATCGGTTACTTGCAAGATAGGCGCTAAATTAGCGTGTAAGCGCCAATTTTTGACGAATTTTCCATTTAGGTAGGACTTTAGCTAAATACGCGTCCATGCACCATACAGGGCCAATCAGAAGGAATTGTAAGTCTTTAAAGAAAGAAGGCTTCTTGCCTTCAACTTTATGACCATAAAATTGACCGATCCAGGCAATTACAAATACCCCGATATAGAATCCAACACCGACTGGCAAGATCACAATCAGCCATGCCATCACGGCCAATAAAGCTGCCATTGCAATTGCAAGTACCAGGTCTAAACGAGCATAAAAGACTAAAGTTAAAACCAGCAATAACGCGGTAAGTAAGGTGCTAAAGTGCGCAAGGATACCAATAATCGAAAATAAGATGGCAGGCACACAAACCCAGTGAATTTTTTTGTTGGTCTGGTTCTGATGGCTATCGCTATACTCATCAAACCACTCTTCAATTGATTTCACAATGCGCTCCTCGCTATATTCATTTTTATGGCTTCAATATACCGAACAAAAGAACAGGGCGTAAAGCGTTAAAAAAGATTGCCGATAAAAAATAAAAAAAGCCGCATGAAGCGACTTTTTTTGAATGCTGTGGTTCAATGCTTAAGAGTTAGGACCATCAACACGTTCAATGCTGACATTACCCGTACCAGCGCTAGACATACCGAGTTGCTTGGCAGCACCATAAGATAAGTCTAATACACGGTTACCATGGAATGGGCCACGATCGTTGACTTTCACAACCACACTCTTGCCATTGTCTTTGTTAGTTACGCGGATGTAACAGTTCAAAGGCAGGCTACGGTGTGCAGCAGTCATGGCATTCATATCGAATGTTTCACCGCTTGCTGTTTTACGGCCATGGAATTGACGACCATACCATGAGGCAACGCCACTTTGGCTGAATTTACGAACTGTGTTCGAAGCAACAGTATTCAGTTTTTCAATCACTGAAGGCTCTTCTTCAGGGATATCGATCTTTGCAGCAATCGTCTGGCGACGTACTTTGTCACCTGAACTCTCAGTGATTGAAAGACTATTAACGTTAGAGAAACGAGAATTAAAATTTTGAGAATCTTTGCTTAGAACGCGGGCAGCCAAATTAGAACCATCCACATCATTTGATAATGATGAAGACTGTACCATTTCAGCATGTAACGGGCTTAAACTTAAGCCTGCCGTCAGCGCTAGAATATATTTTAGCGAAAACTGCATTGTATAAACTCCTAGAGAACATGCTTTTCTATTTCATCAAAACTGCCTGAAATATAGTGCACATGTCTAATTATTCACTTTTGCAATTACTTTTAACTTGCGGCGATAATATTCATCGCTTACGAAGTGTGTCTAGTCTTTAACGATAAATAGTTACAAAAAGGGCAAAAACTTACAGTTTGCGGTTAAATAATAATCAATATTGTAACAAGAAATGAATTTTGCTGATTCTGTGTTCGTTTTTTATTAAAAAATTATTGACTTTCCATAATCTTGTAAAAAAGCTAGCCTATCGGCTAGCTACTTCTGTACCTAATAACCATACTGCTGTCGCATACATACGGCTCTTATTGTAGGTGGTGATCACCTGGAAATTTGGATAAGTAATATAGTAAATCGGACCAAACTGATCTTGTAATTGAATCACATTCACCAGATCCAGATCATCAATTTTTACCAATGGGTTAACGGGGGTGATACCCAGTCTTTTCAGCTCACCATAAGGCGTTGGCTGGGTAAGGTCCTTGGCAATTACGCTGTCAGGATTATTGCCTGAGTAGCGTGCAGGGAAGCCAATTGGACGATCACGTTCCCAGCCATACTGAGCTAAATAGTTTGCAATTGATCCAATCGCATCAGCAGCAGAATTTCTAAGATCAATGTGTCCATTGCCATCGTAATCGACCCCAAGTTTCTGAATGTTACTTGGCATGAATTGTGGATATCCAATTGCACCTGCATAAGAGCCAACGATGCTATTCGTCGGATAACCTTCTTTATAGGTCCAGGAAATGAGCGCTGCGAGTTCATCACTAAAATAGTCGGCACGACGTGGATAGCCAAAAGCGAGCGTTGCAAGGGCATCACGTGTGATGAAAGAGCCTTTATTTGCGCCATAACCGGTTTCTACGCCGAGAATACCTAAAATGACCGCTTTAGGGACGCCATACTGCTGTTCTGCGCGATTAAGCACATCCTCATACTCGTTTTTGAAGCGGACACCACGTTGAATGGTACCTTCGACTAAAAACATCGAGCGATATTGATACCAAGGTTTGCTTTCACCCGGGCGGGTCATGATATTTAGAATGTTAGGCAGGTTGCGTGCACCGCTCATGGCAGCATCAATTTGTTCGCTGCTTAAGCCATAAGTGGTCATGGCTTTTTGTTTAAACGCAAAGTAATTCGGGTGATTATAAAATTCATTTGCTTGTGCCCAATTACTGCTCAAGAATAAACCAGCACTTAAAGTTAAAAATTTAAAAGTGTTATTTAAAGTAGGAAGAAACATAAGTTTATAAAATTCCTCATTATCGATGTGTATGAATAGACATAACCAGTCCAAAAGTTGACATAAGAGTAATAATTGCAGTTCCGCCATAACTCATGAACGGCAAAGGCACACCTACTACAGGTAAAATACCACTGACCATGCCTGCGTTTACAAATACATAAACAAAAAATGACAAACCAAAGGCGCCAGCCACTAAGCGACCATAGTTATGAAAGCTTTGTAGGCCAATCTGGAAGGTCCTGAAAATAATTGCACAGTAAAGAAGAATCAGCAGGGTAACACCAATCAGGCCAAACTCTTCTGAATAGGCTGCAATAATAAAGTCAGTATGACCTTCTGGTAAAAAGTGTAAATGTGATTGTGTACCTTCAAGGAAACCTTTACCCGAAAAACCACCAGAACCAATCGCAGTTTTGGACTGGATAATGTTCCAGCCTGTACCTAAGGCATCTGCTTCAGGATTAAAAAGTGTTAATACGCGTTGACGTTGATAGTCATGCAGTAAGAATTCCCAGGCGATTGGAATAACAATCCCTGCAGCACCTGCGGCTGCCGCAATCAATTTCCATGACAGGCCGCTGAGGAAAAGCACAAAGATCCCGCTGGCAAGGACCAGTAAGGAGGTGCCTAAGTCAGGTTGTTCTGCAATCAGGAGGAAAGGCACCACAATCAGCATTAACGATAGAATAACCTGAGAGAAGCTTGGCGGCAGGGCCTTGCGTGACAAGAACCAGGCCACCATCATTGGCATGCCGATCTTCATAAACTCACTCGGCTGCACACTACCAAAGCCGGGAATGTCAATCCAGCGTTGTGCACCCATACGCACTTCACCAAAGACCATCACTGCAATCAGGCATAAGACACCGAACATATAAAAGTAAGGTGAGAATGCCTGATAGACTTTGGGTGGAATCTGGGCCAAACCAAACATCACGGCAAAGCCGATCCCGAAACTCATCGCCTGTTTGGTAACAAGCCCGACGTCTTGGGCAGATGCACTATATAAAACCGTCAGTCCGAGTATGGCATTGAGAATTAAAAACAGACAGAGCCAGGGATCAAGGTGAAGTTGTTGCCAACGGGAAAGTTGATTGGCTGTGCTCAAGCCATCACGTGGTGCTTGACGCAAAAATTTGTATTGTGAGCTTGGGGACATGCGATTCTAAATCAAGTAAATCAACGCTTCGCGCATGCTAACATAATCGCCAATTTAGACAATGCAAATTTAGAATTTGTGACATTTATAAGCGGTTAATTTTGCATAAAATCGGCATAAAAAAAGCGACGATTTTGCAATCGTCGCTTTCTTCTGGAGCAAAGCTTATTTTTGAACCAATAATTGATCAAAGTGCTTGGTGAAGACTTCAAGTTCAACCTGGCTTAAGCTTGGAATCAATTTCTTGATCACGATATGCACGGCGGTTTCAACACCACTGGTTGCCACACTGGCAACGCCACGTTTGACCATACCCAGACCCAGAGTCTTGTTATATTCAGTCATAAAGTGATGAATCAGCGCATCAGCGAAAGTCTTAAACTGTTGTGTTAATACATCGCGTTGCTCTTTACCGTTTCCGGCAGCCACTTCGGCAAAGCTCTTTTTCATGTCAGTCACAAGGCTATCTGGTAATACTGTACCGATGCGTTGTTTACCGTCATTGTCAATGAACAGGCTCTTTTCCATAAAGGCTAAAGATTCACGCACCTGATCATTTGACGCTTTGCCTAACAACTGTTTCATGAGTGTTTCAACAATGCCGCGAATTTTAATCGCCAGACCTTCGGTGGTATCCCGTTTATCACTTGGTGGAAACTGCTGAACCAGGTGAACCAACATGGTGTCAATTAACTCATCAGTAAGCTGTAGAGAGATTTTGTCACGTAAAGGGTATTGAGGCTCTTTACTGTCACGATTGGCTTGTGCAAGCTGAATGTCCTGACTCAAACTTGCTGACGGAAGAATACCGAAATAACTGGTCATTGAAGAACGTCCTCTATATATCAAATTTATTCGTTTTATTGTCGTGCCAAGCGAATTGGCTCGGGCATCCATGACAAATCTGATACTCGGCATGGGTTAATATCCAAGCCCCCGCGACGAGTATAAGTTGCATAAACCATCAGTTTTTCAGGTTGCAAAAGTTGCCAGATATCGGCAAAGATTTGCTCGACACATTGCTCATGGAAACCATTATGCTGACGGTACGAGATAATATAAGCTAAAACGCTGCGATAACAAGGCTTTTTACCTTGCAAGCGAATAAAAACTGTACCCCAGTCTGGTTGACCTGTGACCGGGCAATTACTTCTTAAAAGGTGAGAGTAAAGTTCAATTTCTACATTTTCTTCGGCCGTAGCATCGAATTGCAATAAGCTTGAATCCGGATGTTCTGAAAGACGCTCAGGAACCAAATCATCAATGCAAATGCCTTGCGGTTTTGAAATCTCCAAGTCATCAACTTGAAATAGCTGTAATTCAACTTGAGCACCCGCAGCTTTGGACAGATCCTGTTCAACTGTTGCAATAAAGGCTTGTTTCGAATCAAATTGTGTAAAGTTCATGCTATTGAAATACAGCTTGAGTGACTTTGATTCAATTAAGTTCGGTGAGCTGGCTGGCAAGGTTAAACGGCCAATCGCCACCTGAGGCAAACCTAGCTGATTCAACCATGAAATTTCAAAAACATGCCACCAGTCTTTACCTTGAGTAATGCCTTCAATATGCGCATATTGTTGACGAGACTCAGCACGGGCAATTGGAAATAAAACTTCCGGTTGATATTGAGTCGGGTATTGGGTGTCTTTACCCAATAAAGAAAGTTCAACACTCATTCACGCATTCCTGAACCACGAGCTAATAAATGATAGGCAATTGCATAGAGGACAACACAGCACAGGGTCACAACACCTAAAGAGAAGGCCACATTGACGTCACTGTGTCCTAAAATGCCGTAACGGAAGGCATTGACCATATATACAATCGGATTAACTAAAGAGACGTTTTGCCAAAAAGGGCTTAATGCACTGATGGCATAGAACACACCACCTAAATAGGTAAGTGGGGTCAATACGAAAGTCGGGATAATGGAAATATCATCGAAAGACTTCGCATACACGGCATTAATAAAGCCACCCAGAGAAAATAATAATGAAGTAATAATAACGGTGTAGATCGTCACAAATAAATTATAAATTTCTAAATGGGTAAAGAACAAACTCATGATGGTCACAATCAGGCCAACCAGAACGCCACGGCTGACACCACCAATCACATAACCCCACAGGATTAAGTGCAGTGGCACGGGACTCATAATCAGTTCTTCAATACTTTTCTGGAATTTTGCACTAAAGAAACTCGAAGAAACGTTGGCATAACTATTGGTAATGACCGCCATCATGATCAAACCAGGCACGATGAACTGCATATAGCTAAAGCCGCCCATTTCGCCAATACGTGAACCGACCAGATTTCCGAAGATCACAAAGTACAAACTCATGGTGATCGCTGGTGGCAGCAAGGTTTGTGGCCAGATGCGCATAAAGCGACGAATTTCTTTAACAACTAAAGTCCAGAGTGCAGTTTTTAATTGACTGAAGTTCATTCATTCGCTCCTGCAAGATTTTTCTCGACCATTTTCACGAATAACTCTTCCAGACGATTGGATTTATTCCGCATACTGTTTACTTGAATGTTCTGAGACTGCAATAACAGGAACAGGTCATTCATGCTGTGTGCTTTATCCATGGTGACTTCGAGAGTCACAGGATCAATCAGATTAAATTTGAAGCCGATAATATTCAGGTCAAAACCACTAATCGGTTCAGCCAGATCACAAATGAATGATTCTTCATTTAACTGGTTAAGGAAGCCTTTCATGGTGGTATCTTCTTTAATCACACCACGATCGATAATTGCAATACGACGACACAACATTTCTGCTTCTTCTAGATAGTGCGTGGTCAGAATGATAGAGGTACCGTTGTCATTCATTTCGGTAAGAAAGTCCCACATCGAACGACGTAGCTCAATATCAACACCAGCAGTAGGTTCATCCAGAATCAGGAGCTTCGGCTCATGCATCATGGCACGTGCAATCATCAAACGGCGTTTCATACCGCCTGAAAGCATACGTGATTGAATATTACGCTTTTCCCATAGGCCAAGCTTTTCTAAATAATGTTCGGCACGTTGTTCTGCCACTTTTTTAGGAATGCCGTAATAACCGGCCTGGGTCACTAGAATATCGAAGGTTTTTTCGAATTGACCAAAGTTAAATTCTTGAGGAACAACACCAAGACATTGTTTTGCTTGAGAAGGATGGGTATCTAAGTTATGTCCAAAAATCTCAACTGAACCAGATGTTTTTTTGGCTAAAGAGCTAATGATACTGATCGTCGTTGATTTTCCTGCACCATTAGGGCCTAATAATGCATAAAACTCACCCTCAGGCACGGTTAAATTAATACCTTTTAACGCCTGAAAACCATTACGATAAGTTTTGGACAAATCGCTCAACACCAAAGCATCAGTCATAAACGTCTCACGTTGTTAAATAGAACGGGTATTTTGAGCGATATGAAAAAATAAACCAAGTAGAAAAATAGGTTTATGGCGTGTTAAAAACAGAACGTTGTGTATTCAACCTGATTTAAAAGAGAATAGTCATGTTTTTTATCCAGTTTGGGGCTTAAAACTAATCATGTCGTAATAAAAAACATGAAATTGTTGTTTTAATAAGCAAAAAACATTTTTGTTTAAGCCTACATGTTTACCAATATGTTTTTTTTGCCTATGATGTGGCTCGCATGCGCTCATAGCTCAACTGGATAGAGTACAGGTCTCCGAAGCCTGTGGCGTGGGTTCGAGTCCCGCTGAGCGCACCAAATTTACATTTTAAGACTAAAAAAATTACTCATATATTATATCTATTCAATTAGTTAACTCTCAACAATTGTAGCTACCCAGCATTTTTCTTATGATAATTTTACAGTCCACAGGTAAATTAACCTATTGATAATCGCTACAACCTAAAACATCAGTGTGTTGGATAAAACATGTATAAGAAAATATTAATATTAAGTTTGCTTCTGAGTGCAGGTTGTACGGATTCTTATAAAAAGGTCGCAGATATTGAAAGATCAGATTATCTGGCGATGACTACTTTTGTGAATCGACTTTCTAAACAATTGGTTGATCTTGATTCTCAGGTTCGGGCTGATAAGAATCAGGTGAGATTTAATAATATAGATGCCAACTCAAGTTATTTTTTCTTGCCAGAGCAACATTGGCTGGATATTAAAGTATCAAAACGACCCGATCTCGAAAGTTGGAGTGAGGTTGTTGTCTCTTCAAGATATCCGAATGATTATCAGGCTTCAAAAAATGAGGCATTAAAATATTGTCGGGATTTATTGAAACTTGCGAATCCCAATTTTGCTGATGTATTTAATCAACTATCCAAAGAGTTTGAGGCATCGTCACCAGGGCGAAAATACAATAGCTTGTTAAAAACAGAAGGGCTATATCTGATTGTACTGGATGGAGAACCTTTTGAAAGAGGTGCTCCATTTGTATGTTCAGTCACTCAAAGCTCATAAATGATTCATCAAATCTTTATTGATTATGATAAATGCTGTACAGAATAATTAATCAGTTTCAAGGTTTGGTTCAATTGGCTTGGTGGAATCCGTGATTCCTGCAATGAGGTAATCCATTGCATCTGACAAGCTTTCAGCTGATTTAACGAATCAATCGACTGAATTTTTTGTATTAGCGGGCGAGCCATCAAACCACAATAGCTGCTTAGTGTCTGAATCATAACCTGCTGGATTTCAACAAAAGCAAGTTTTTCCAGTTCAAGTGTTTCTTCAACTATAGGCGCTGGTCGAATTATTTGCTTTTCTTGAACTGGCGCCGATAGAGTAGATAGGGCCTCATCAAAAGCAGCCATGGTTAACGTTGTTTGGCTTTGTTGTTTATTTACAGGTGAGGACTGCTGTTGCGCCAATAGTCCCATATCAATCAGTTGTTGCACCAGTTCGGTGGGTGCGATCCGTTGCTTATACGCCTGATCAAGCTCTTTAAAATCTTCGTGATCAATTAGAAGTAATAAACGACGTTGGCGGGCAGTTAAAGCAATACTGCGTTGTTGTAAGGCATTTTGCCCAAGTTCAGTTTTAAAAAAATGTGACATCTCTTAATTTCCCCCTAATCAAGATAAGACGGAAATTAAGATAGAGTTAAAAAATGACAGTAATATTAACAATTTATTAAATATTACTGCCTTTTAAAATCAAGATCGAAGGCTGTTAAGCTGCTTTGGCTTTGAGTTTATTTGACTCATTTTGCTTCTAAGGCTTTGCGTAAATACGGGTCCAGATCTTCCTGACGCATCAACCATTGAATATAGTCGGCAGGAAGGTCCTGAATGGCAGTCCCTTTATGTTTGCCAAAGGTGATACTTTTAGGAATGCGTGCCTGTTCTGAGGCAACATAGAGTTGTTCAATATCTTGAATATTCAGCTGATGAATAATATGCATCAGGATATTGGCTGTTAAGATAATGTCTGCATCGGCACGATGCGCACCTTTAAGCATTTCACGCGCTTTATCGCTACCTTTAGAAATCAGATAGATGAGGGCAGAGATATTATGCGCTTCAGCATTTTCCCAGACATGGCGTGCAAGGGCTAAAGTACAGATTGGCTTTAATTGAGATACATCGACACCACAACGGGCAATAGCGGCAATATCATAGTCAACGTTATGACCAATAATATAGGTGGTTTGAGTCGGAAGCTGAAACTCATTATAAAAAGGCTGTCCCACCAGATCAGACTCTAAAATATGGTGCACTGCCATGGCTGCATAAGAAATCGGTTGTCCAACCTGATAAAGCTGATCAAAAATCTGCTTTTTATCTAGACTGAGTTTTCCATTTTCTATTTCAATCGGAGCGTAGGCAATTTCAATCGGCAAACCATTCAAGGTATGGGTTTCTGTATCTAGGATAATGGCTTGCATGAAAGTCGACCTGAGCTGAGTGGAGAATGCCAATATCTTACAAGAAATTTATTTGAAACAGGATTGAATCCGTAAAGGTCACTTTATTTTTTTTAAACATAAAATTGAGTTTGGATAAATTAACAGCGAAAATTGAAAAAATACTTGAACAATTTGATATTAAGCGCATTCTTATGGAAGGAATTGCCTTAGTGAAAAAATTACTAAGTATTAAAATGAAAAACAAAATAGTTCAGGGAAAACTGTATGAAAATGAAATTATTATCTATTGCGATGTTGAGTTCGAGCCTATTGTTGACGGCATGTGGTGGCGGTGATGATGGCGATACAACCTATACACCGAAACCCGAAGTTCCTGAGAATAATATTAAAGACCCTGTGGTGGGGATTCCGGCCAACTATGAGTTAGATGGCATGGCCGCTGCCTCAACCGACAGTGTTGTCATGACGTATAAAATGCTAGGGGTGAATGGCGGTGAAGTACAGGCGACCGCTTTGGTATTTACTCCCAAAACACCTGCTCCTGCCAATGGATGGCCGATTGTAGTGTGGGCACATGGAACAACGGGCGTTGCCGATCAATGCGCACCGAGCAAGCAGGGACTGATGGGGAATGAAGTCTTACTGAAAGCACTTTTAGCTGCTGGTTATGTGGTGGTTGCACCTGATTATGAGGGATTAGGTGAGCCGGGCGGCAAAGAGGCCCATCCATTCCTGAATGTTAAAAGTGAAGCTTATTCAATTACCGATGCTGTGGTTGCAGCCCGTAATTATTTAACAGGGTTAGGCAAAAAAACCAATGGACAATGGCTTGCAGTGGGTCATTCTCAAGGGGGACAGGCGGTGCTTGGGGCTGCACAATACCAAAGTCGTGCGAAATTAAGCTATAAAGGTACAATTGCGATTGCACCAGCTTCTAACCTAGGATTAATTCTGGCTGGTGGTGAACAAGCAGCGATTGGGAAACCGGATCAGGTTCAAATTGATCTCTTAGCCCCATTAGATACCTTTACTGCCTTGATTACCGCCGGACTTAAAAACCAGAATCCAGGTTTAAGATTTAGTGATGTATTTAATACACCGACAGACCTGATTGCAGCCAGTGCTGAAACCTCAGCTGAGGATTCTGCCTGTTATAATGTCTTGGAAGACAGATTTAAACAGGCAATGGATATTTATTCGCAACAAAACCAGACGCTCCAAGGTTATCCAAGAACAAAAAACAATTTTATGTCGATCCCTAGCGTCAGTACTTTCTTGACAATGGATTCACAGCCATTGCAGAAAAAAGTCACAACGCCTGTGATCGTTTATCAAGGAGTAGCTGATGCTACAGTGCCGAAACAGGTCACGGATATACTGGTCGCTTCTGCAAGAGCGGTCGGAACCTCAATTCCTGAGGCCAACTATCGCGTGGGTGCCTGGGACCATACTACGGTTTATACAGCGAATCTTGCAAAAATCGTACAGGATGTGAATGTTCTCATGCCAGCCAATTAATCATTAACGACGTAAACAAGCTCAATTGCGATGATTGGGCTTGTTTCATCAGTTTTTAATGATCTGGGTTTCCCAGCCATCATATTCTGCATTACATTGCTGGGCTAATTTCCAGAGTTGTATGGTACATGCATCGATAGACTGTAGGTCTACATGATCAATTCTGGAAATCTGTAACTGATAGGGATGATGTGCTGGCTCCGCAAGGTATGTTTGACTCACTACTTCAAAACCTAAGCCATTAACGGCATTCAAAAAATTTGTACTGTCATTTTCATTCTGAAAATAAATCCAGTGATCTACAGGTCGGGCAAGCTCAAGATTGTCTCCGTGACTTTGAAGGTTCTCAATGACCGCTCTATTGGAAATCGTTTGCATGATTTCTTCACAGGGATACATATAATCCAAATAGGTTGACCAGTTTGAATCGCTCTCTTGACTGAATCGATAGCTATAGTCTGGATACCTTTGCATGATGTGATCAATGCTATGTTCGACATCTATTCCATCCTGAGCATAGAAATAAAATGTTCTCAAGTGATTATGGGTTAAACGTCCTACATAAAGTATCGGATGGTGATTTGTAAGTGCGGGAATGATTTGATCTTCCATCTCGGCCAGATGATCGAACTCTTCACTGGAAGATAACCCGTCTTCTCTGGAGTGGTTCATTTGTATTTCCACCCATACTAAGGTTGATTTTTCTGATAGCGGTGCCACATCTGCTAAAGCGAGATTTAAGAAATAACTGGCAGGCTGCTCATCTATTTGGCACATATAAAAATTCCAATTTTCAGGAACTTCTAATATCTGGTTCTCAGCGGAGTTGTTTGGTGTACGATTTTTCTTCGAAAGAAATTTGTCAATAAATCCCATTTGCATATCCTTTTTTATTTGATTGATAGAATACCAAGCAAGATCAGTAAAATTCAGCAAGAATTTAATCAATATCAATCTGTGAAAAGGCAAACTTCGTGCTACAATACGCACCAATCTTTAGCACGGCTTAAAAGCCCTAATTTATAGGACCCTCCGCTAATGTTTGCCAATATTTCTATTGCTGAATTTGATCCAGAATTAGCTCAAGCGATTGCTTCTGAAGGCGTACGCCAAGAAGCGCATATTGAGTTAATTGCATCTGAAAACTATTGTTCACCAGCTGTGATGGAAGCACAGGGATCAAAACTTACTAACAAATATGCAGAAGGCTATCCTGGCAAACGCTACTACGGCGGTTGTGAATATGTTGACGTGATCGAGCAACTTGCAATTGATCGCGCAAAAGAATTATTCGGCGCTGATTACGCAAACGTTCAACCACACGCTGGTTCTCAAGCGAACTCGGCTGTTTACCTTGCGCTTCTTAACCCAGGCGATACCGTATTGGGTATGAGCTTGGCGCACGGTGGTCACTTGACTCACGGTGCTAAAGTAAGCTTCTCTGGTAAGACATATAATGCAATCCAGTATGGTTTAAACCCAGAAACGGGTGAAATCGATTATGAAGAAGTTGAACGTCTAGCATTAGAACATAAGCCACGTATGATCGTTGCTGGTTTCTCTGCATATAGCCAAGTTGTAGACTGGCAGCGTTTCCGTGACATCGCTGACAAAGTAGGTGCGTATCTGTTTGTTGATATGGCTCACGTTGCAGGTCTTGTTGCTGCTGGCGTATATCCAAACCCGGTACAAATCGCAGACGTAACTACTACAACGACGCATAAAACCCTTCGTGGTCCACGTTCTGGTTTGATCCTTGCTAAAGCAAACGAAGAAATCGAGAAAAAACTTCAATCGGCTGTATTCCCGGGTAACCAGGGTGGTCCTTTGATGCATGCGATTGCTGCAAAAGCAATCTGCTTCAAAGAAGCAATGTCTGCTGAATTCAAAACTTACCAGCAACAAGTTGTGAAGAATGCTCAAGCAATGGCTGAAGTATTAATCGCACGTGGTTATGATGTTGTGTCTGGTGGTACAGAAAATCATTTATTCTTATTGTCTTTGATCAAACAAGACGTAACGGGTAAAGATGCGGATGCATGGTTAGGTGCTGCACATATTACGGTAAACAAAAACGCGGTTCCAAATGACCCACGTTCTCCATTTGTGACTTCTGGTATCCGTATTGGTACACCAGCAGTGACCACACGTGGTTTTGGTGAAGCTGAAGTGCGTGAACTTGCTGGCTGGATCGCTGACGTGATCGATAGCAAAGGTGATGAGAAAGTTATCGCTGATGTAAAAGCAAAAGTTGAAGCAGTTTGTGCAAAATTCCCGGTATATGCAAACTAATTTGTATAGCTGAAAAAAGCGCCGTCAGGCGCTTTTTTTATCGCTGTGTTTTATGCCATTTGTAGGTGATTAAACTTTTGCAAAAGTTCAGTTTGCGTTTCAGGGTAGTGCGGATCGGGTTTGATACAGTCGATCGGACACACCGCCACACAAGTGGCTACTTCATAAAAACCGACACACTCGGTACAGCGGAGCGGGTCGATTTCATAGACTTTTGCACCTTCATTAATCGCTTGATTGGGGCATTCAGGCAAACACATATCACAATTGATACATGCATTGGTAATGATGAGTGCCATATCAATCTGCCGAATAGGCAAGTGCTGCAGATTGCAACTCGATTGTGGCATCAGGTAAATGACGGATCAGCAGCGCATAAGCAATATCAATCTCTGGAGAGAGGGGAATTTCGACAATATGGCCTGAGCCTTTGGCATTCTCAATGACATTGCCTTTAAGATCGCGCATCTGTTCTAATTTGAAGTTGATATTGCCTTTGGGTGTCATTAACTCAAGTGAATCACCAATCACAAAGCGGTTTTTGACTTCAATCCGAATATAGTCGCCGTTACGCCCGATCACTTCACCACAGAACTGTTGGTAGTCAAAGTGAGATGAGCCATCTGCATAGTTTTGATAATCCTGATGCACATGACGACGTAAGAAGCCCTCGGTATAGCCTCGATTAGCCAAGCCTTCCAGTTGGCTCATTAAGCTTGCATCAAATGCCTTGCCTGCAAGTGCATCATCAATGGCCTTACGGTAAATCTGCGCGGTACGGGCACAATAAAAATAGGATTTGGTACGACCTTCAATTTTGAGTGAAGCTACTCCAATTTTAGTAAGTCGATCCACGTGCTGTACTGCACGTAAATCCTTTGAATTCATGAAATAAGTGCCATGCTCATCTTCTTCAGCCGCAAACATATCTTCATCATTACGCTGTACCAGAACGGTTTGTGCTGAAATCGCCGCATCAGGGCGCTGAGCGCAGCAAGTGTTTTTTGTATCAAGTTGCTGAACAGGTATCACATCACCATTGGCATCTTCCTGTGCCTCATGGATTTTATACTCCCAGCGACAGGCATTGGTGCAGGCACCTTGATTAGCATCGCGTTTATTCATATAGCCGGATAACAGACAACGTCCGGAATAGGCCATGCAGAGGGCACCATGCACAAAAACCTCCAGTTCGATCTCTGGTACCTGTGTCTGGATTTCCTCAATTTCTTCAATTGACAGTTCACGAGACAAAATAATGCGGCTGAGACCGTAATCTTTCCAGAATTTTACTGTGGCCCAGTTAATGGCATTGGCTTGTACCGAAAGATGAATCTGCATTTTAGGGAAATGTTCGCGTACCATCATGATCAAGCCTGGATCAGACATAATCAATGCATCCGGTTGCATGGCAATAATCGGTGCAAGGTCACGGATAAAATTTTTAAGCTTGCTGTTATGCGGCTGGATATTCACCACCACATAAAATTTTTTGCCTAAGGCGTGCGCTTCATCAATCCCGATTTTTAGATTGTCATGGTCAAATTCATTATTCCGTACACGTAAGCTATAGCGAGGCTGGCCAGCATAGACCGCATCTGCGCCATAGGCAAAGGCATAGCGCATATTTTTAAGCGAACCGGCAGGAGAGAGTAATTCGGTATTCATCATGCAAAAAAAAGGCATATAAAAAATAGGGAATTATTCTAAAAAGTTCAGGAACAGGATTCAACCTAGCATTTTGCTCAGGATTTTATTGTCGTGTAGAGAAAGCTCAGCCCATAAAAAAGCACCCGAAGGTGCTTTCTAAGAAATTAGTGATGACGATGCTTTCTCTTTTTCTTGTATTTTTTAGATTGGTGATTGTCATAGTAACGGTCTTGACCTACTTTACGGCCTAAGGCTGAACCACCTGCGGCACCCGCAGCAGCACCGATATAACCGCCTGTTGTGCCGCCAAGGTTACGTCCTACGGTATAACCACCCACGCCACCTAGACCACCACCAATCGCAGCTTCAGTACGTGTACGTTTGCTACTTGCAGCAGCTGCACCACCAGCACCACCAAGCGCAGAGCCAATCATTGCGCCGTTATTGCCACCAATTTGTTTACCGAGTGCCGTACCCACGACACTGCCGAGTGCAGATGTTGCTGCCACACGAGTTCCGTTATCGGCATGAGCGACAGTAACAAGTGATGAAGTTGCAAAGATTGCACTACATAACCAAGCGTTTAATTTCATTTTTGACTCCGTGTCCGCCAAAAAATCGGACCTCTTTGTAATGGCTGCAAATGTAACAAAGTTTGAGAATGAAAGTGTGGAGAAGCATGCCAGAAGTATTACTCTTTGGTGTCCAGATTGTAATCTTTTGTTTTAGATTGTCTTTTTTTAAACTGTATAAGTTTTCAAAAACAGTGGCTTAGATGAATAATGTTGCAAGCAAGGCTTAAATATTTTTTAAGCCTTTATTGAACAATACCCATTAATCCTGTGGCTGATCTTTTACAGAATCCTCATTCAGCTTAAGTTGACGAGGATGAGGTTCTGTTTGCAGGCGTAAATAATTAAGATCACGAATATTCTTTTGAGTGGCGACCACACCGAATAAACTGAGCAGGAAAGACATAATATAAAAGCCTTTTTCGCTCATGCTCAGTTCAGCATTCCATAAGCTAATCAGTAATAGCACAATACACACTGCCATGGAGGCCCAGCACAGTCCATAGTAAATGACCGTTACCGGAATCTCTTCGAGCTGGTCACGGACGGTTTTCTGAAGGGAGGCTGCCGAGAAAAGTCCATAAAGTAAAATCACCAGATAATAACCTTTTTCATGCAAGGGCATGTTGGCATTCCACAACCCAATCATAAAGCCGACAGCACCGGCGAGTAAGGCTACCCAGCTTGCTGCAATAAAGGCCGATGTGGGTCGGTTAATAAAATTATTCATGGTTTATCCTGTTGTTTTATCATTCTATTTGTCCTGTATTATTTATAGCCAAGCACTGAGCAGAGAACAAGTCGTAAAAACTAAAACTGAACAATTTGTGATGAAATGATGGGGGAATGGTAAGTTCCACTATTTCACTATGTCTTTTAAGTGGCAGAGTCTGTAAACTATGCGCAATTTTTTGATTTTACTCATGCTTCATCTGCACTGAGTCTTTAGATTTTTGAGATATTCCACCCATGAAAGCATCACTCCGTTTAAGACTCGATCAACTTTGTGATCGTCATGAAGAGCTGACTGCATTACTCGCTGATGTAGAAGTGATTTCGGACAATAAACGTTTCCGTAAATTGTCTCGTGAACATAATGATTTAACTGAAATCACCGAAGTTTGGAGTAAGTATCGTCAAGCGGAAGAAGATATCGAAACTGCTGAAATGATGAAGTCAGATCCTGATTTCAAGGATATGGCAGAAGAAGAAATTAAAGAAAATAAGGCACTGCTGGTTGAGCTTGAAGATCAGCTGAATGTGTTGATGATTCCAAAAGATCCAAACGATGCCAATGCAGCCTATCTTGAAGTACGTGCTGGAACGGGGGGTGATGAAGCTGCGATCTTCTCGGGTGATTTGTTCCGTATGTATAGTAAATACGCTGAAACCCAAGGCTGGCGTATAGAAGTGCTTTCTGAAAATGAAGGTGAGCACGGCGGTTATAAAGAAATCATTTGCCGGATTGATGGTGAAGGTGTGTATGGTCGCCTGAAATTTGAAAGCGGCGCGCATCGTGTGCAACGTGTCCCAGCAACGGAATCACAGGGCCGTGTCCATACCTCGGCATGTACGGTTGCGATTCTTCCAGAAGTGGATGTCGATACCACCGTGGAAATCAATCCTGCCGATTTACGTATTGATACTTACCGTGCATCAGGTGCGGGTGGTCAGCACATTAACAAAACCGATTCTGCGGTACGTATTACCCATATCCCATCAGGTGTGGTGGTGGAATGTCAGGAAGAGCGTTCACAGCATAAGAACAAAGCCAAAGCGATGGCGTTGTTAGTGTCGCGTCTGGAAAATGCCAAACGTGCAGCGGCCGATGCAGCAACCTCAGAAATGCGTCGTGATCTGGTCGGTTCAGGTGACCGTTCAGAGCGTATCCGGACTTATAACTATCCGCAAGGTCGTATGACCGACCACCGTATTAACCTGACTTTATATAAGTTAGATGCGATTATGGAAGGTGATTTAACCGAATTACTGGATAGCTTGCATCGTGAATATCAGGCCGATCAGCTGGCAATGCTTGCACAGGAAAATGGCGGCTAATGAATATTGCTCAAGCGTTAGAGATTAAAGGTGAAATTGATAGCTATGAGCGCCAAGAGGCGGCATGGCTACTTGAGCATCTTTTGGGGATTAACGCCTTAGAACTGAAACTTCGGCTTGAGCAAGAATTGACGGACATGCAGGAGCAGGCTTTTCTGGAAGGACTGGCCCGCATCGAGCAGGGTGAACCACTGGCTTATGTCACCGGTTCACAGCCATTCTGGACCTTAGACCTGAAAGTGACGCATGATACTTTGGTACCGCGTCCAGATACTGAAATTCTTGTAGAAACGGTATTAAAGCTGCCGCTGGATCAACAGGCTAATATTGTTGATTTAGGTACGGGGACGGGTGCAATTGCGTTGGCACTGGCGAGTGAACGCCCACAGTGGCAGGTCATGGCGACTGATATTTATGCGCCAACTTTAGCGGTTGCGCAGGAAAATGCGCTTCGGCATGGTCTCATGCAGGTGAAATTTGCCTGTGGTGCCTGGTTTGAAGCACTGGATCAGCAGCAGTTTGATTTAATTGTCTCAAATCCACCGTATATTGATCCAGAAGATGTGCATATGCAAAAGCTCAAGTCTGAACCTGAGCTTGCGCTCATTGCAGATCACCATGGCATGGCGGATATTGAAACCATTATCCAGCAAGGCCAGGACTGGCTCAAACCAGAGGGCTGGATTGTACTGGAACATGGTTATGACCAAGGTGAGGCTGTTCGTCAAATCTTTGAGCAGCAGGGTTTTGAGCAAATCCAGACCATCAAGGACTATGGCGGCAATGATCGGGTCAGTTTAGCCCAAAAGTCTGCTTAATCTTCTATATAGTGCTGTACGGCTTTTGCCAGAGTGGGATTGCCGTATTTTTCCAGCCCATCCACTACGCCTAAGGCATCGACTTTTTCCCGGTTCTGGCTGAGTTTAAATTTGCCCGTGATCCCGGTGATCTGAATTTCAATACCCACAATTCCTTGTAGTTGCTGAGTAATGTATTCGGCAGGTGCATCGGACATTTTCCATGGAACAGGCTGATTGGCTTCATGTGTCCGTGTCAGCTTCGCCAAAATACCACGTAATACTTTTTCATCTGATAAGAACTGAATTTTGCCTTTGACATGTACCACTTGATAGTTCCATGTCGGTACATGCTGATGGTGCTGTTGTTTGCTGGGATACCAGTTCGGTGAAATATAACCCTGTTCACCGTGAAAGATAATCAGGACTTCTGTGCCGTTTGGGATTTGCATGTGTAATGGATTATTTCTGGCAATGTGCGCAAGCAGTGTCGCCGTTTGATTTTGTTCATCCGGTATCAGCTTAAAAGGCAAATGATTGGCATCCAGACCTTCGCTACTGTGGCTGATAAGCGTTGCAAACGGATAATCCTGGATCAGTTGATAAAGTTTTTGAGGGTCTTTTTCTTCAAATATTTCAGGAAGGTACATAGTTTAATTCCTTTTACTCATCGACGCGGTTACGTCTGTTTTTCTGCAAGGGTGAGCTTTTCCGATAACTGCCCGGACTGACACCACTCCATTTTTTAAAGGCACGATGAAAAGCGCTGGGATCATGGAAGTTCAGATCATCGCTAATAGTTTGAATCGAATCATCGGTTTTGCTCAGTCGTTCAATCGCGATATCACAGCGAATGTCATTTTTCAGTTGCTGGTAGCTGACGCCTTCCTGTTTTAAACGACGCTGGATGGTCGCAGTCGACATATTCAACTGTTGGGCAATATCTTTCAGTTCTGCCCATTCTGAAGGTGCTTGCAGCAGTAATTGCCGGCGTATTTGCAGGCTTAACGAATTTTCATTCTTGAAACGCACGATCAGGTTGTAAGGCGTATGTCTCAGGAAATCATTGAGCGCCTGTTTGTCTTTTTTGATTTTATGTTTCAGATAATGTGCATCAAATTCTATGCTGTTTTGTGCAGCATGAAACTGGATATTTTCACAGAAACGTACACGATAATCCTGTAGCTCAACAGGAGCATGGCACCTAAAGCTCATTTTATGAAAAAGGATACGTTGATCGCTCAGCCAGCACATCAAGCTGTGGACCAGCATCAGAAAGGTTGAATAGGTAAACATCCGCTTCGGTTGTTCACGATCATGCAGGACCAGATAGGCCTTATTGCCTTTTTGAACCAGTTCGCCGCGAATATCATCTAGAATCAGGGCTAAAAACTTGAGAATTTCTTTAATGGCCTGTTCCAGATTTTCTGTATTAAAGGCAAGTTTTGCCAGTAATTGATAGCTGCCACGGCGCATGGGGTGCGTATCCATGCCGAGAAACTCATCATTCATGCTTTCTGCCAGCTCCACCCATAATTGGGCACACTGGGTAACGGGAACGCGTGCTTTGCCTGAGCTTAACAGTTCAGCTGAAATGCCTGCCCGATTGGCAATACTGACAATATTTAAGCCGCGACTGGCAGCAACGCTTAATGCTTCCCGAATTAAAGCATTTGAAATTGTATCCTTGGCCGCATTAAGATCGGGAGTGTGGTTTTTGGTCATAGGCACATGATATACAGGAGAATAAATAGATCGACTGCTCAAAAGTCGCATTCAATTTGCTACTTTTTGAAATTGTATCGGAAAAAAGTTGCCTTTAGGCTTGGTTATAAAAATTTATATCTTTAATTTGATAGGAAACGTAAATGAAAATTCAGGGAAAACATTTTGTTATTACAGGCGGTGGCTCTGGTCTAGGTGCGGCAACAGCTGAATATTTAGTTGAAAAAGGTGCATCAGTCACCTTGGTTGACATGAATGTTGAAGCGGGAGAACAACAGGCACAGGCATTGGGAGCTCAGGCAGAATTTGTAAAACTGGATGTGACCGATGAAGCTGCTGCGGAACAGTTTTTTAAAGATGTACTTGCCAAATATGGCAGTGTTTATGGTCTGATCAATTGCGCCGGCATTGGCCCCTCTGCAAAAGTTGTGGGTAAAGAGGGCGTGCATGATCTGGCGATGTTCTCGAAAACCTTACAGATTAATGTCACAGGGACATTTAATATGCTGCGCTTTGCAGCGGATGCCATGAGCAAAAATAGCGTTGCGGAAGGCGATGAAGATCGCGGGGTGATCGTCAATACAGCTTCGGTGGCTGCTTTTGACGGACAAATTGGGCAGGCAGCATATTCTGCTTCGAAAGGTGCTGTTGTCGCGATGACCTTGCCGATTGCACGTGAACTGGCCCGCCATGCGATACGGGTCATGACTATTGCACCGGGCATCATGGAAACCCCGATGTTAAAAGGTTTACCCCAGAACGTACAGGATGCGTTGGGCCAAATGGTGCCGTATCCTTCACGTTTGGGACGTCCAGAAGAATTTGCACGCTTGGTGGCCCATATCGCCGAGAATTCATATCTGAATGGTGAGGTGATTCGTCTGGACGGTGCGATTCGTATGGCACCAAAATAAGCCTTGCTAACAGGATTCAATTACGCCATAGAACAGTTGTGGACTTCACCTTCACAACTGTTTTTTCTTTTTTTGCTCAAATTTTATATTGTCTGTGAACAGCTTTGCTTCTAAGGTAATAGACCGTGGCTTGATAAAAATAAATATACTAATAGGATTGATATGACATATAGACTGATTCTCTCCGCATGCTTGGGCCTGTGTCTGAGCGGTTGTGTTGGCAATATGAATCCAACGGGTGGAAATTCAACACCGAATTATCCCTATTACAAAACCCGTGAAGCCCGTGTGGTGAAAAAAATTCTGGTCCCTGCAGGTACTACACTGGTCTATGACACTCAGTTTTTGAAGGAAGGTGAACAAGATAAGATCATGCCGGAAGATAAACTTACTGATATTCATTTTCCGGAAGATCAACCCATGCGCTGGGGCGGGGTGCCTGTCAGCATGATTTCGAAATTTTTTAATTCAGAGATGCACGGTTTTTCTATTTATGCCGACTTTCAACAACTGGATGCCAGTCAGCGCAGTCGATTTGCCCAATTGTGGCAGAGTTGCGATGATGATCTCGGGATTACTGTCAAAGACACCAGCGACTGGTCTTTTAACAAGGCCAATATTGCGGATGTAGAAAGTTGTAGCGTCAATTATCAACGTTATTTTAAGCATAACCAGAAACAGCAGCAGTTCCTGGATACCTTGTATCGTGAAATGATGAAAGCTGAATAAACAACACAGGCAATGCTGAAAATCATTGCCTGAGCTTTTGCCGATTATTTGGCTTTGACTTCATCACCAATCAAATAAAAGGTTCCGCCTGCAATATAGTGCAGACTACGTAATTCTTTTGCAGCGTCCTGAAAATACCAGTGCCCATCACGAAACACGCGAGAATCTGCCCAGGCTGCAACCACAGCGCCAATAAATAAATCGTGTGCTTGCTGGTTATGTGGCTCTGGAATCACTTTGCAAATCAACCATGCCAGACTACCTGTGACCAGCGGTACAGGAAAGGCGTCCTGATAAAACAGTTCGGTTTTGCAATCTGCCAGTTTGGTGGGCTGGTCAAATTTACTAATCGTACCGAGTTGGTGCACCATATCAATTTGTGCGTAACAGGGCACTTGTAGCGCAAAGTAACCGCTTTGTTCAACCAGTTGACGGGTCTTGGTGCTTTTATCAAGCACAACCGTGACCTTGGCTGGGCTAAATTCCAGTGCACATGCCCATGCTGCTGCCATGACATCCGTATCCTGCTCATGTTGAGCCGATACCAGTACGGTTGGCCCGTGATTGAGTAGACGATAGGCTTTGGAAAGTTCAACGGCGGTAATATGTTGGGCACTCATACGCGATCCAGAAAGGAGATAACACGGATTATTGTTGCATAATCTCTGAGAGAATAAGATTCATTTTTACGGTATTTATAACGTTAAACGCAACAAAAATGGAAGCGTGATTCAGATTTTCCGGTCTAGAACATTCAGAAAGACAATTCATTACCATACCTATCGCGGCTTATATTCTTATGCGGTAGTACAGATGAGCACAGCCCTTATTGCAGCTTTGCGCATGTACATTCATCGGAATTTTATCAATCAGTCGTAATTTTGGCCTGAACTATTATGATTTTGGCGCAGTTTGCTTTAGTCTAAAAATTAAACAATATACAAGGAGGGGAAATTTTACATTGTTTTTGTATGGTAGGAATGATTCCACATACAAAAGTATAGGACTAACACTTTGTAATAAAAATGAAAAATGCTCGGAGCAAAAACGTGAAAAAGAAATATTTAAATGCTATGGCGTTAATGGCAGGCATGTTTGTGAGTAGTGGTACCGTGGTTCATGCAGGTTTGTTTGATTTTCTATCACCCAAGGCCTCATGGCAAAACTGTAATGTGAACGGTTGCTCAGTCGGCGGTAGTGCGAACGTCACTTCCAGTTATGCAAAAACCAAGTATCCGATTTTACTGGCTCATGGTATGGCCGGCTTCTCCGCAGTTGGCCCATTGCAATACTGGAACGGGATTACTGAAGATCTGGTTGGAAACGGGGCCAGTGTATTTGTGGCACAGCAAGCTTCTTTTAACTCATCGGAAGTACGTGGTGAACAGCTACTGTTACAGGCAAAACAGGTACTGGCAATTACCGGTGCTGAAAAAATCAATTTAATTGGCCATAGTCATGGCTCACAGTCGGTTCGTTATGTGGCAAGCTTATTGCCGAATAAGATTGCTTCAGTAACAGCAGTAGGAGGTCCAACCAAAGGTTCAGATGTCGCTGATGTGGTCGATTCAGTAGTGAAATCACCTGTTGGTCCAGCACTTGCACCTGTTATTGCAGCAGGCGTAAATGCGTTCTTCTCTTTGGTCGGCATTGGCTCAGGTCATTATTATGATCAGGATGCGCTTGCAGGGTTAAACTCACTGACCACCAAGGGTTCTGCAGACTTTAACCAGCGTTTCCCGGCAGGTGTACCCACCACAGCCTGTGGATCAGGTGCCGAACTGGTCAATGGTGTTCGTTATTATTCGTGGAGTGGTACCAGCCCGTTTACCAATGCGGCTGATCCGATGGACTATGCGTTAACGGCAACTTCTTTACTCATTTCAGGTGAAAATGATGGCTTGGTACCGCGTTGTTCGAGCCATTTAGGCACGGTCATTCGTGATAACTATGCATTTAACCATTTGGATGAGGTGAATCAGGTATTAGGTTTGGTCGGTTTCTTGCAAAATCCGGTTACGCCGTTCCGTGCGCAAGCCAACCGTTTAAAAAATCAGGGGCTATAATCAATGCGCTAAAGGGGCATCTGTGCTCCTTTAGCCAGGATGATTTTAAAAAAGGATCAATAGAGCAAGGGATGATGAACGGTAAATTTTTAAATAATAAAACCATCAGTTTGTGTGTCATTATCGGTTTATTGCTGATATTGGCTTTGATTTACTGGATATTTAAACCAGATACTCAAGCGGTTCCACATCCTTTAGGGCAGCAGGCTCAACAACAGTCCGCACAAAGCAATATTGCAGGCGGTGTTACACAAGATCATCAAAAGGGAAAATTACCAGTTCTGGCGGCTTCATTACAAGGCACCCAAATTGATTGTCCGATTCAGGTGGATGCCAACGGTAAACTGATACTGACGGTTGGTATCCGTAGCTGTTTTGATTATTTCTTTTCTAGTCTGGGTGAAAAAACAGAAACTGAACTGATCGCTGATATTCGTCAATATCTGAGCGCGACGTTACCAGAGACGGCTTCAGGTTATGCCATTTATTTGTTGGATCAATATGTGGCGTACAGCCATACCCTCAAAAATTTAAAACCCAATGGTAATTTTAAAACGGGTGATATTGAGGGCTTTCAGAAAGTTCTTGATCAGATGTATAAAGTCCAGCAACAGTTTTTTAATGCGGCTGAGATCAATGCCTTGTTTGGCAATGAACGTAAACTGAACCAGTTTAATATTGAGCAGATGCGTATTCATGCCAATAAGACCTTAACCGCACAGCAAAAAGCAGCTGAACTGGCAAAATTGATTAATCAACTTCCTGCCACCATGGCGGATGGTGTTCGGGTTTCCATGCAATTTGCTGAATTACAGCAATTGACGCAGGAAATCCGTGACAAAGGTGGCTCTGCGCAAGAGCTACGCAATATGCGTGAAAGTTTATTGGGGCCAGAGGCTGCGGACCGTCTGGAAAAGGTTGATCAGGAAGAGGCTGGCTGGCAAACACAGGTCAATGGATATCTGGCTGAGCGTGACCAGATTTTAAAAAGTAATGCGAGTGATGCCAGTAAACAGCAGTCGATTAACCAGTTAAGAACTCAGTCTTTTGCCACCAAAGAAGAGTTATTGAGAGCGCAATCTTATGAAATGATGCATGATCGGAAGTAGGATTTTAGAAAAGAGTGGATGGCAGATGGGTTTATGGCTAATGTATTTTTAAATATGGTTGTCAAACAATAAGCAATGATGGCCTTAATCGTTCAAAAGGATTAAGGTTATTTTTATATGGGTAAACATAATCTACCTATACGGTAGTCAACATTGCGCTCTACAATATCTCTAATCTCAAAGACTTTTAAACTATCTATCTATGCGATAGTCAACTTGGCGGTTGGGCTTTTATTAATTGCTGTGGCCTTCTAAACTATCTATACGATAGTCAACAAATTAAAAAGTTCAACCATGTCAACCTCAAACTTCTAAACTATTTATGCGATAGTCAACAAAGAATTGTGTGAGCAATTAAGTAAGAACCTCTTCTAAACTATCTATGCGATAATCAACATCTAGTAATGCATTACCGAGATTATTACTAACTTCTAAACTATCTATGCGATAATCAACTATAAAATATAATAGATAAATTAAGTTAAAACATAAACTTATAATTAAAAAAGATTAATACCTAAAGATTGCAATCTATATTGTAAGTTTTTGATTTTATTAAGCTATTAAAGATGGGTCGAATTGTTGGGGTAAAAATAAAGCTTGGTCAAAAGAAAATGTCTTTAGATATATTACTTTCCTCCATCCTTCCATCGACTTAGAATCAGCATTCCCTTGAACAAAGAAGTAAAGCCACGTGTCAGACCATTTAGAAAACGAATTTGAGCTAAGCAATGAGGAAATGCATCTCTATAGCCGTCAGATTTTATTGGATGGTTGGGATATCGAGGCACAAGAACGGCTGAAACTTGCCAATGTACTGATCATCGGCGCAGGGGGGATCGGCTGTACCAGTGCCGAACTGCTGGCACGTGCAGGGGTAGGTAAAATTACAATTATCGATGCGGATACCATTGAGATCAGTAATCTACAACGACAAATTGCATTTACCTCAAATGATTTAGGCCGATATAAAGCTGAAATCTTGGCAAACCATCTCCAAGCCATTAATCCACATATACAGGTCAATTATCAAAATATACGTTTCGATGCAACAAATGCGGATGAACTCGTACAGCATCAGGATGTAGTGTTAGATGGTTGTGATAATTTTACCACCCGTTATCTGGTCAATGCAGTATGTAAAAAATATCAGGTTCCGTTAATTAGTGCTTCAGCCATTGGCTTTGAAGGGCAAATGTTTATGGTGGAGGCAGATTCGGCCTGTTATGAATGCTTATTTCCAAAGGAAGAGCATGCCAATGAAGGGCTACGCTGTGCTGAGTCTGGTGTATTGGCAACTACACCTGTAATGATCGCGTCATTACAAGCACATCACACTTTACTATTTTTAGGATTAGGTTTAACCCCACTGAAGCAAAAACTGTTGCTCTGGAATGGCCTAAACCTGTCGCAACGCATTCTTAAATTTGAAAAAGATGTAAATTGTCCAGTTTGTCAGGCAACTTGATCGGTAAAATGAGCAAAATTTGCTAAACTAATGTCATCTGTGAGGCAAGAAAGATTATGAAAAGAAATATTTTATTCGATGGATTACGCTCTGTTGCACGTATCGGTGAAACAGTGGTGGTTGCAGCACAAGCAGGTGTGAAATATGCAACTGAGAAACCAAGCAATGCCAAACTCATGCGTGAAACCTTTGAGTCGCTTGGTTCGACTTATATCAAGCTGGGTCAGTTTATTGCCAGTACGCCGTCTTTATTCCCGCGAGAATATGTGCAGGAGTTTCAGGGCTGTCTAGATCAAACCCCGACTTTACCGTTTAGCTATATTCAAAAGGTTTTGGCAGAAGAGTTCGAAGGTCGTAACCTCAATGAAATTTTCAGTTTCATTGATGAAAAACCATTGGCGTCTGCCTCAATTGCACAGGTGCATCCGGCCAGACTGGTCACCGGTGAAGACGTGGTTTTAAAAGTACAGAAACCGGGTGTGGAAACGATTCTGTATACCGATCTGAATGTCGTGCACTGGACAACCAAATTGCTGGAAAAAGCAGTACCAAAAATCAAGTTTGCATCGCTTTCTGAAATTGTAGATGAGATCAAGACACGGATGGTACGTGAAGTTGATTTTATTGAAGAAGCGCAAAATCTGGATGACTTTATCCAGTACCTGAACATTTCAGGCAATCAGGCTGCGACTGCACCAAGAGTGTATCATCAGTTTTCGACCCGTCGTGTACTGACCATGCAGCGTTTATATGGTGTGCCATTAACCGACTTCGATGTGGTTAAGCAGTATGCTAAAGATCCTACCCAAGTCCTGATTACAGCCATGAATACCTGGTTTGGTAGCTTGATGTTGTGCAAGAGTTTCCATGCAGACTTACATGCCGGGAACCTGATGCTGCTGGAAGATGGCCGTATTGGCTTTATCGATTTCGGTATTGTCGGTCAGTTAAAGCCGGAAGTCTGGACGGCATGTATGGCCTTTATGGATGCGTTACAGCATACCAACTATGTGGCAATGGCTGAGAATATGCTCAAGATGGGGATGACCCATCAGAAAATTGATACTCAGATATTGGCGGATGATCTTGAACGTTTGTTTAGTGGGGTATTGCTGGCAGATCCGCAAGAAATTCTAAGTTCGAATCCGGCAGATCTGAATGACATCATGATGGATATGGTGGCTGTGGGTGAACGTCATGGCATCAAATTCCCGCGTGACTTCGCGTTATTATTCAAGCAAATGTTATATTTTGATCGTTTCATGCGTGTTCTCGCACCTTATACCGATATTTATGCTGACCAGCGTTTGAAAATGGTTCACAATATTGAACCTGCTTCGTTTTTAAAGCATTAATTTATTTATCGGTTCAATAGGTCATTATGGATGCCATTATCATTGAAGGGTTAAAGGTTGATACGGTCATTGGCTGTTTCAACTGGGAACGCCAGATTATTCAACCTTTAATGCTAGATCTCACCATTCATAATGATCTATCCCAAGCTGCGCACTCGGATGAGCTGGAAGATACGCTCAACTATGCTCAAATTTGCGAGCTTGCAGCTCAAGTCATTCAAGAGGCGCAACCAAAACTGATTGAGCATGCCGCTCAACTGGTGCTTGAGTGTCTGTTTAGCACTTTTCCTTCGATCGAATCGATCAGTATCACCATTCGCAAACCCGCCATTATTGCTCAAGCTAATGCAGTAGGAATTCGCCTTGAACGCAACAGAAACAATTTTTGCGCTCGCACTGGCGAGTAATCTTCAGCAGCAACAAAATTTCACATTTGCTTATGAGCAGATTGCCCAGCTCGGTAGAGTGGTGTTTTCTCCGATTTATGAAATTCCTTGTCGGGATGGAATCGGGGCAGATTACTGGAACTCGGCATGTCTGTTAAGCAGTCGACTCGGCGTTGATGAAGTCATCGAATTGCTTAAAAAACTAGAACAGCAATCGGGACGGATTCGTCCATCACACCAGATCACGCTAGATATTGATGTAATTGCCTGGGGAAAGGATTTAGACACTATGCAGTTTAATCCTAAGAAGTTACCCCTGGCGCTGGATGTGAAAATTCCTTTATTTGATTTATGGCTACATGCTGATTTAAGCTATGATCAAAAGATGAACTATCCTGTCATTACAATGTAATTTGTTTGAATGTTATCTCATAATAATTAGGACCATTCTTCATGAAAAGTATTTTAATTTTATCGGCTTTGACGGTATTACTTTCTGGTTGTGCAGCCATGAGTGTTGAGCAATGTAAAACGGCCAATTGGTTGAGTGTGGGTGAAAAAGACGGTTCGGCCGGGCATGAATCGCGTCTAGATAAGTATTATTCTTCTTGTCAGAAAGCCAATATTGTTCCCAATCAAAGCCTGTATGAAAAAGGCTATCAACAAGGTCTGGGCTATTACTGCCAGCCTGAGAATATCTTTAGTGAAGCCTTAGATGGACGGGGTGATTACAGGGTCTGTCCGGCAGAAAAGCGCCAGACTTTACGACCTTATTATCAGGCTGCCAATGAATATTATCTGGCTGACGCGGAATTCAGTCGCTCACAGAGTGAGATAAACCGTTACTTAAAGGAACTGGAACGTACTGATCTATCCTCTAAAGTCCGGGATGATTATAAGAAGCGTTTATATGATCTACGTATCAATAGCAGCAGTGTCCAGTCGCGTTATCATAATGCAGTCCGCAATATGGAACGCTTTAAGGCTGAACATGGCCTGAATTAAGTTGCAGGCATCTTGCTCTCATACGCCTGGAATTTTAGTCACAGGCGTTTTGCTTTGTGAATTAAACATTTAAATTACAGACCCATGCCCAGATCAATGTTTAAATATTCAATTGAATCAACCGCAAGGGATGCAGCATGCACTTCAAATTTATTACGGTTGGAGTGATGGCCTATGTAGTCATGAACTCTGCTTATGCCATTGATGCCAAATATAGAGAACAACTCGAACGTTCAGGCTGTACGCAAATCAGTGAAGCGCAAGGCTGTGACATCAATAAGACCGCAGAAGAAAATATCAAGGCTGGCTTTAG
The DNA here is from genome assembly GCF_000314615.1 of Acinetobacter sp. WC-323. Lineage (NCBI taxonomy): Bacteria > Pseudomonadati > Pseudomonadota > Gammaproteobacteria > Moraxellales > Moraxellaceae > Acinetobacter > Acinetobacter sp. WC-323. The sequence continues at coordinate 25,933 of NZ_AMZS01000028.1, read as the reverse complement.
CATACCCGATGCAGTTGCAACACCGGAACCTGCGGTCAATCAACCGCAATGGATTGCTGAAAGGTCAGATGGCTCGACCTTGGCAACCATCCGAATTGATCCGCAGCAACGTGTCTGGGTGAATGATACCCGGGTGGCAGCCACTCAGAAAAATGGCCAGTTTGAGTTTAGACAAGGCAAGATTAACTATACGATTTTTACTGATCTGGAAAAGCAGCCACAAAGTTTCTGGTCGGACCGTTATTCAACAGATAAAGGAAAAATTGTGTTTCGCTGATCTTTGAAGAAGCGTTTTTATGAAGATTTTAAAATAAAAAAGGGAATTACAAATACATAATTCCCTTGAATGATTTATAGATAATAACTGGTTTTTGTCATTAATTTTGAAATCGCGGTCATGGTAATCCGTACAGGCACCGGTAAATCCACACCACCTGCATTTAATGCGGTATCACGATGATGCAACTCATCTTCATTCATCTGCTCAAGGATTTTGCGGGAGCGGTCATCATGCGCTGGCAATTGCTGGATATGTTCCTGTAAGTGCTGGCTGACCTGACGTTCAGTCTCTGCAACAAAACCTAAACTGTATTTATCACCTGCAATCCCTGCAATTGCACCCATGCCATAAGACAAGCCATACCAGATCGGGTTCAAGACACTGGTATGGCTATCCAGTTCTTTTAAACGATCTTCACACCAGGCCAGATGATCCTGTTCTTCAATCGCCGCCTGCTGCATTTCTTCACGCACATGGGGCAATTTTGCAGTCAATGCCTGCCCGTGATAAAGCGCCTGGGCGCACACTTCGCCGCTATGGTTAACGCGCATCAAACCTGCAACATGACGTGCATCGCTGACACACAGCTGTGAAGGTTCATCGCTGGCTGGATTGGCGCGTTGGGCACTGGTCGCGCCGGGTACCAGACTACGTAAAGCCTGATCAAAAGAATTAATAACTTTATCGAGACCTGTGTATTGACGCATATATTAATCCTCTAGAGTATTGGGCGCATTTTGCAGTAACGGTTTGAGTCGTTTTAATAACCAGAACGAAAAAATTGCGCTTAAAACAGCAGTAATAGTGAATAAGATTTTAATATCAATTTTTAAAATGCTTAAGATTAAAATTGAAAAAATTGCCGAAGAGACCATAAATACAGCATTCAGGATATTGTTTGCTGCCACCACACGCGCCCGATGAGAACGTGGTGAATAGGCCTGCATCATGGCATAAAGCGGTACGATATAAAAACCGCCGCTGATGCCCAATAAGGTCACAGCAAGCATCACATGATAATAGACTGCACCTTGTGTAAACATATCTTTCAACGTCAGCAGATCACCTGTACGTTCGGGTACAAATGCCAGACTGGCAGCGAGATAAAGGGCAAAAACCGTCAGGCCAATTGCACCATAGGGCACCATCTTGATATTGATCTCCGTACCGCCAATACGTCGACATAACAGAGAGCCGACACCAATTCCGACCGAGAAGAAGGTTAACAGCAGACTGACCACATTTTCTGAAGCATGTAAATTTTGCTGTGTCAGTTGCGGAATCTGAGTCAGGTAGGTTGCACCATAAAACCAGTACCAAGAATTACCTAACAGAATCACAAACACAACCGGGATGCTTTTGGCATAGCCAATGGTCTGGAAACTGGTGCGGAAAAAGTTCCAGTCAATTTTTAAATCAGGTGCAGCAACTTTTTGCGGCAGGATAAAACGGCTACATAAATAGCCTAAGCAAGCAATAGTCACCACAGTGACGCTGATCCAGAGCAGGTTGCCTTCAGAAGAAGCAATTACCGCGCCGCCGAGAATCATGCCCAGTAAAATCGCGATCGATGTACCTGACTGGAATAAGGCATTACCAGACATTAGCTCTTGTGGCTTTAAAATCTCAGGTAAAATGGCATATTTGATCGGCCCGAAACAGGTGGAATGCGTTCCCATCAAAAACAGCGCAAATAACAATAACCACAGATTGCCCAGCAAGAAACCTGCAGTACCAATCAGCATAATGACGATTTCTAATATTTTAATGAAGCGAATCAGTTGGGAACGTTCATATTTATCTGCAATTTGCCCGGCTGTAGCCGAAAAGAAAAAGTAAGGCAGAATAAACAGTAACGCTGCTAAATTATTTAAAGTACTGACTGGCGCACTTTGTTGTTGTATCCAGCCATAAGTGATGACCAATAAGAGCGCTTGTTTATAAACATTATCATTCAGTGCTCCAAAAAATTGCGTGAAAAACATCGGTGCAAACCGACGTGATGTCATTAAGCGCTCATCTTGTTTCATCGTGTGTTCACTTCATTGTGTTTTATAAAAAAATGTGACGAACTGTAAAAATGTGATGAAATGCATGTATGATATCCCTGTCTGATTGGATGAAAAATCAAAGATTTGAAGTTATTTCAGCCATCAAAAACGATAAATTAAAAAATAAGTTTAGAGTTCTACATGCCATCTAAATCGAAGTTTAAACAGTCAACACTGGTTCATTCTATGCATTTAATCTTTAAAATGCAGGGTTTTCCTAAACTTATTTGTAGCGGTTTCTTAATTAGTTATTGTATATCAGTTGCTTGTGCACAAGAGCAAATTCCGGACTCGCCTGAAAATCAGACAGCGGATCAGACTGAGCCACAGGCGGATGCCGCCGCTGCACTGATGAAACAACGGCAAGCGCTTCTCAATAGCCCGGAGAATCCGTTGTCTGTGCAGGACAGTTTGTCTGCCTTAAAACATCAGGAGCAGGTGGCCAACCAGATTGACGAGTTAAAACCGATTCAGCTCGACGATAATCTGGAAGATCTGCCGGTGATTCCAGTGGATCAAGGTATGGCCAATGAAATCTTCCGTGTAGCAGAAGATGCAAAAAATGAAGCAAAAAATTATCGTGAAAATACCGCCAAAACACCTGAAGTTTCGGTGAGCGATGTTTCTCAAACTGAACTGACCGAGATTAAAAGTGCACCCGTCAATATTGACAAGTTAATGCACGACATTCAGACCGACAGTAAAATTGTTGTTGAAGCCAACGAGGCCGGCCGGACCTTACCTGAATTTCAGACTCAAACTGAGCAGGATGCTGAAAAAGAAGGTTTCTTTAAACGTATCTGGCATCGGTTCCGTCCAGAGAATTTGCTTAATCCAGATAAGGTGCCACGTATTACCGCCGATGTGACAGGTGCACCACCTGTTCTGGCCGCAAATATCAAGGCCAAGTTATCCAGCTTTACACAGGAATCTTTTGAAGAATTCAATGTCGCCTTACCGCAATTGCGTGCTTTAACCAATCAGGCAGCACAGGCTGTGGGGTATTACAATGCCACTTACACCTTTGTCAAAGAAAGTGACAACAAGGTCAAGGTGATTGTGGTGCCGAATGAACCGGTAAAAATCAAAGAACAGAATATCGAATTTACCGGTGCAGGGGCTAACATTCCGCAGTTCCAGGTCATCCGTTTGATTCCGGAACAAGATGAAGGTGATATTTTTAACCACGGCAAATATGAAGAGACCAAGAACAAAATTACCACAGTCGCCTCAGATAACGGTTATTTTGATGCGTTCTGGCGTTTGCATGACGTGAAGATCAGCCAGCCGGAAAAGACTGCCGATATTAATCTGAAATATGAAACCGGTGAGCGTTACAAACTCAAGAAAGTCGAATACCGGATGAGTGATCCGAGCAAGCCATTGCCTTTGACCCAAAAAGTGCTGGATAGTCTGGCACCGTGGAATGAAGATGATGATTATGCCTTCTGGCGTGTCAATGCCCTGGCAAATAACTTAACCAATACCCGTTATTTTAACTATACGCTGGTGGATACCATTAAGCCGGATGCTATCCAGCCTCCGCTGGAGTTGCCGCCTGATCTGCAAGCTTTGGTCGACCAGCAACGTATTGAACAGTCGCAGCTGTTAAATAGCCAGCAAAAGGCGGATCTTGCACGCGCGAAAATTACCTCTGCTGAAGAAGTCACTCAGGATGTTGTAGATGAATCGCAATTCTCGGGAGCCGAACAGGCACAGAGCTATTCTTTAGCCCGTTCAATGCCAATGCCATCGCATGATGAGGATGATGAGACACGTCAGAAGCAGGAACAACAGGCGCGTATTGACCAGAAGATTCCGGTAGTGGTGACCTTAAATGCCGATCGTTTAAATAGTTTAGAGACTGGTATCGGTTATGGGACTGATACCGGTGCCCGTATCCGTACCCAGTACCGTCGTGCCATTGTCAATAAATATGGTCATTCTTTCGATGCCAACGTGGAAGTATCTGAAATCCGCCAGTCGATTGATGGCCGTTACAGCATTCCTTATAAACATCCGTTAAATGACTATTTTAACCTTGTGGGTGGTTATGAGCGTGAAACGCGTGATGACATTGGTCCGGATGTCAACTTGCTGATCGAGTCGGCCGTACTGGGTGGCGAACGTGTTATCAAGAATCCACTGGGAGACTGGCAACATACTTTTGGCTTGCGTTATCGTTTAGATCGTTTAACCCAAAAAGGCGATGTTGATATTGATGAATTACCTGATGCATTTAAAGTATCTGGTATTGATTCGGAACAGGAGTCGTTGCTTCTCGGATATGAAGCTTCTAAAACCAATAGTAATACCCGTTTGAACCCAACCAAAGGTTTTAAGCAAACCTATAAGGTTGAACTGGGTACGGAATCATTATTGTCTGATGCCAATATGGCGATTGTGAGTGCGGGCTGGCGCTTTATTTATTCACTGGGTGAAAATGACAATCACCAGTTTGTCGGTCGTGGCGATGCCAGCTATATTTTTACCGATGACTTTAATAAAGTACCTTATAACTTGCGCTTCTTTACTGGTGGGGATCAGTCACTACGGGGCTTCGACTATAAGAGCTTATCACCAGAAGAAAATGGCTATAAATTGGGTGGACAGGCTTTAGGGGTTGGCTCGCTTGAATATAATTACCAGTTTAAAGATGGTTGGCGTGCAGCCGTATTCTCGGATTTTGGTAATGCTTATGACAAACAGTTTAGCAATCCAACAGAATATAGCGTGGGTGTCGGTATTCGTTGGAGATCACCAATTGGGCCAATTCGTCTCGATGTTGCTTCAGGTATTTCCAATGAGAATCATCCGATTCGATTGCATTTCTTTATTGGTCCACAACTTTAAAAACTTTTATTTAGCCTGCTAACGCGGCAAAACAATTTCAGGTTGATTATGACGGAAGTAGAACAGCAACTGACACCTCCCGCTGGACCAAGAAAAAAACGGCACATTGGTCGTAATATTGCGCTGATCGTGCTGATCATTCTTTTGTTATTGGTCAGTTCTTTAATTGTGATGATGTCTACCGATAAAGGTAGCCGCTTTCTACTGGATCGCGTATTGCAAAGCCAGAAAATTATTAAATATGAATATGAAGGCGGTAATCTGCTCAAGGGTATTATCCTGAAAAATATTCTGGTGCAGTTACAGGCGGTAGATGTTTCTTTAGATCGGGCGGATGTCTCTTTGGGTTGGCGCGCGATTCTAAATAAAGAAGTACATTTGAGTCATGCCGATGTCCGTAATCTGAAAATTATCAATAAGAAACCGCCTTCGGATGAACCTTTTGGTTTCGAGCCGATCAAGCTGCCTTTTGTCTTACGGATTGATGAAGCCAGTCTGGATCATCTGCAAATCCAGACCGCGACTTCAAAAGTTGATTTTAACGATGTCTATCTGAAAGATGCCTTATGGTCTGAAACCAAGCTGGAGTTTGAAGACTCACGTATGGATATGGGCTATCTTGCCGTCCAGAATGCATCAGGTGAAATGGATTTCAGTGGGAAATATCCTTTAAATGCCAAGGCTGATCTGATCATTCCTTCATTAAAAAGTCTGGATATCGAAACCATTAAGGTGGCAGCGCGCGGTTCTTTAGATACCTTAAGACTGGGGGTTGCGACCACTACTCCTGATTTGCTCACAGGTCGGGCGATTCTGCATCCGGTGCGTGAACATGTGCCGATGCAGGGCGAATTGTTCTTAAAAAATTATCATTTACCTTTATTGAAAGACCAGAAGCTGTTTGCCAAAGATGGTGTGGTCAAGTTTAACGGTGATATACAAAAACTGGTGTTGAATCTTGATACGGATTTAAAAGGTGAGCAGATTCCGGAAGGTAAATATACGGCACTGATGGATACCGATTTAACACATCAGTTAAATATCCGTGATTTAAATGGTCAGCTGATGAAAGGTGCTGTGAGCCTGAACGGTATTGTAAACTGGCATGAGCATGTCACTTGGGATCTGAAAGGACGTCTGGACCATTTAGATCCTGAAAATACCACGGTACCGCAGATCGCACAGGACTTTTTACCGCCGAAACTGGATGCCAATATCAGTTCTTCCGGTTCCTTGCAAAAAGGTCTGGCGCTGACCGCTCAAGTGGCTTTTGACAAATATGAAAGCTGGGCACTCAAGCTGGATCAGGCCGAAGAAAAAAATAACAAAGCTCAGCCTATGTTGCTGGATATTTCATGGAAAGGCATTGACCGTGCCATGCCTTATATCGGCTGGTTGAGCAGTGAAGAAGGTCATACCAATGTGGCGTTAAAAGAGGGTCAACAGGATATTTATGTTGCGACCACGGTACGTCCGCATGAACAGGGTTTATTGCCAACGGGTAAATACGAAGCGCGTTTGGATTTAAAAGACAATCTGTTAAATGTCGAAAATTTCCGTTATCTGGCTGAAAAAGGCAGTTTGTCTGGTCAGGCCAAAGTAAAATTACCAACCGAAAAGCAGCAGCTGTCTTGGCAAGCGCAGCTTAAGGCACAAGATTTTAATCCGCAAACGATTGCTGCAGCTGCACCGGTCAATGTGCTCAATGGGGAAATCAAAGCCAATGGTTTTGCCAAACCGAATCAGCAAGTGATCAAGTTTGAACAGATTGATTTAAAAGGCCAGCTGGCACAGGCCAACCAGAAAGAAACCATTGCGCTGAAAGGTAAAAGTACAGCCGCTTTAATTTTCCATGATGAAAAAGCGGGTGGCGGATTCAAGAGCTTTGCAGTGGACTATGACGGTTCGCTTAACGCCTTAAATCAGGGGGATGGCTTATTAAAGATTAATGTAGCCGGAACGCCTGAATACATTAATATTAAAGAATTAAAACACGATGGGGTCGCAGGTAAAGTATTTGCGACCGGTTCAGTGAATCTGAAAGACAAGCTGGGCTGGGATATTGATGCCTCACTGGTACGTTTTAAACCACAATATTTTGTTTCTACGGTTAAAGGTGAAGTCTCCGGGCATGTGAAAACACAAGGGGTCTGGTCAGACAAGCTGAAACGGATTGATATTCGCCAGCTTAACGCAGCCGGTTTCATCAACAATAAGCCAGTTCGTGGTCGTGGTAATCTTAGCCTGTTACTTGATTCAAATCAGCAAGGTTTTTTACCGCAGCAATTTGAGGCCAACGACCTATTCCTGGCTTATGCACAGAACCAGTTACAGGCTACAGGCAATGCACAAAGCTTGAGAATTAAACTCAATGCTCCTGCATTATATGAGTTATATCCGGGCTTAAGTGGCCGTGCCTATGGTAGTCTAAACGTCCAGTCACAACCGCGTTTAAGAGCAACCGCGAACATGGCGGTCGATAACTTTGCCTTTAATGATCTGGTCAGTATCAAGTCATTACGAGTACAAGGTGAACTGCCGACATCTGAAACCACTCCAACCCAGTTAACGGCGACATTAACCCAGTTACGTAACGGTAATCGTGAAATCCAGAATGCCACCGTAAATCTGGCTGGAACGCGTAAAGCACATGTATTGAAGGTTGAAAGTAAGAACCGACAATCTAATTTCTATGTGCAACTGGCGGGTGGTTTTAATCCAAACAATGACTGGTTAGGACTGGTGCAGAAAGGTAACTTTACCTCGCGTAATATCAGTCTGGTGCAAAACCAGAATGCGCCGATTATCTATACTGCAGCCCAACAGCAACTCTATATTGGGCAGCACTGCTGGCAGAGTTCAAATAGTCAGCTATGTCTGGATCAGCCGGCCCGTATCAGTAAGGCCAAAGGTAACTTCTCGCTGATTACCAAAAATCTGGATCTAAAAGACTTTACCGCCTTTATGCCAGAAGGTCTGGCGGTTACAGGCCAGCTCAACGGTTATGCCAAAGCATCCTGGGCGAACGGCAGTCATCCAAAACTGGATGCGCGTTTAGTCACACGTAAAGGTGAGATTGGGCTGGCAGCAGATGATCCGCAAGATCCTGCCACGACAGTGACTTATGATGAACTAAGCCTGATTGCCAAAAGTATCAGTGAAGGCATGTTATTCCGTGTCGATATGAAGACACCGGATATTGGAACGGGTTATGCCAATGTGATTATTGATCCATTCCAGAACAATATGCCGATGCGTGGTGAAGTGGCATTTGATGATGTACAGCTCAAAGTATTCAAGCCATTTATCAAGGATGTGCGTTCGATGGCGGGCACCTTGTCCTTGGCCGGAAAAGTTAATGGTACTTTGACCCAGCCACAGATTACCGGTGAGATGCGCTTGAAAAATGGTGCGATCAGCATGATTTCACTGCCGGTCAATTTAAGCAACATCCAGCTGTATTCATCTATTCGCCAAGACTATGCCACGATTGATGGTGCATTTAACAGCGGACAAGGTGTGGGGCGCTTAAAGGGTAACTTTGACTGGAAAAATGATCCACATTTAAACCTGACTTTGAAAGGCGATAATTTGCTGGTTCGTCAGGCACCTATGATTACGGCAATTGTGAAGCCTGATCTGAGTCTGGATGTTTATCCATTTGACAAGCGTTTAAGTCTGAAAGGTACGGTGGATGTTCCGCGTGCGCGTATTTCCATGCCAGAAACCTCTGAAAGTGTTGTCAATCTTTCACCGGATGTGCGTGTAGTACAACAGGGACAAGACTTGCTGGCTACCCTGAAAGCGGCCAAGCCTTGGGATATTCGTGCAGATATGACTGTGACACTTGGAAATCAGGTGATCTTCCAGGGCTTCGAAAGTACTATTCCACTGGTCGGACGTTTGCATTTATCACAACGTGGTCTGGAAACAGCCATGCGTGCTAATGGTGCGATTGGTGTCAGCCAGAAAGTGAAGATCGAAGCCTATGGTCAAAGCCTTGACCTGAATCGTGCGATTGCGCGTTTTAACGGACCGTTGGCAAACCCGACACTGGATATTGATGCCAATAAACCGGTTCAGGGCAGCATGGTCGGTGTCCGTGTTACAGGTACCGCAACCGTGCCGAATATTCAGATTTATAACGATGCTGGCTTATCTGAACAGGAAGCATTGAATGCCTTGCTGACTGGCCGTATTAATGAAGGCAACAGCGGTTTAAGTAATACTGAAGGCTTTAAGTCGGATGTAAACAATACCATTGCTGCCGCAGGGATCAGTATGGGCTTGGGTGGTACTCGTGCCTTGACCAACCAGATTGGCCGAACCTTCGGTTTAAGTGGTCTGGCGCTGGATGCACAGGGTACCGGTGATGATACGCAAGTCAGCCTGACAGGCTATATCACGCCAGACCTGTTTATTCGTTATGGTATTGGTGTATTTACCCCAGTGAACAAGTTGACCTTGCGTTATCAGATGAACCGCCGTTTATATCTGGAAGCAAGTCAGTCCTTAGAACGTGCAATTGACGTATTCTATAACTGGCGGTTCTAAGCTTTCTTTAAGCTAGGCTTAGAGCAGAAAAGAGGAATTATTTCGCTGAAATAGTTCCTCTTTTTTTATGGGCTAAAATCACATCTGAAACCTTAAGGACTGACTAAGAGAAAGGCAGAAAAAGCTGCTATTAATGAAAGTCATAAGCGTGGATGAGGAGCTTGCGCTATAGATTTTACCTACCATAATCAACGCGTTGCATGAGGTAGTAATGAAGATGTTACAAATACGGCGAGCGGTCCCGATATTGAGGAAATAAAGATAAGAGCGGTACGAGATTGTGAATCGCGGAGCAATAAAAAATGTATTTTCTTTTATTCTTGCTGTAGCGCCACAGTCCGTGTGAACTGAATACAAAACTGCTTTAATCCGTTAAGGCAGTTTTCTAAAAGACGTTATTTTAGCAAATAAAAATATGATAGAATTTTTATAAGATATTGATAATAAATGAATTTAAGACATTTTTTGGAGCAAATACATGAAAACTGTCACTTTCGGTCAGCTTTGGTCAGTGCTTAGCTTGATACTGCTCAGTTCCACACTCCAAGTCAATGCCAAGGAATACTATAAATGGGTCGATGCCAAAGGTGTTACCACCTATTCAGCAACGCCACCACCTGCACAAAAAACCGAACCACAACTCGATCCGGTTAAGAATAACAGCAATACCCCAGCACAGCAGTCGACTGCACCTAAAGAGCCAAAAGCGACCACGCTGACTGCAACTCCAACAACAATATCTAAACCTGTAAGCAATGCCACAGCGAGCAATCTGACGGCAGCAAGTGGAGTCCTGATTCCCGTGAAAAACTGCAATGGCGTAAGGTGCTGGGATACAAAAGGCAAGTCTTATAATTTAGTAGCGGGCACGACTTATCTTTCAGCACATGGAGGGAAGTGTCAAAAGTTAGGCAATAACATGCAATGTAATAAATGATTTGTATGTTTTTATTACGGAAAGCAAGCTTTTAGCTGCTTCCTTTTTGCAAAATAAACAAGTTTCAGTATGATGGTGGGCATCAAATTAGCCGCAGTATGAAGATGAAAAAAGTTTTGTTGATTGCACTAGGTTTAGTTTTGGCTGGTTGTGCTGAGAAAAAGCCGTTAACCCCTGAAGAACAATGGCACGGTTACTGTGTCAGTGTGGGCAACGCTGCACGCTCAATCACTTTAGATCGTCAAAATGGAATTGACCAAAAGCAGGCAACGGAACATGCGGGCAAAATTGAAGATGAAATGACACGTAAGTTTATCTTTAATATTCTGGATAAAGTTTATGCAATCCCGGTTGATGAACTGAAAAAAGATCCAGAAGCATTACGTGAAAATTTAAAGAAAAAATTTATGGACGAATGCTTGGCTACACCACATGACAAGCTACCGAACTATAAACTTTTTTAATGTGTTCATAAAAAAGACAACATCGTTTGTCTTTTTTTATAGATGTAATTTATTGTTTTATTAGACATTAACCTTAGACCAAAGCGGTATTTAAAAGAGGGGATCATTTCGCTATAAAATAATGGACATCACGTAGAAATACGGTAGTTGCATTAACATTTGACGCGAAGTCTAGTAAAATTTTGCTGTCCACATTGCTTGTAAAGCTTGTACAAAGCTGGAACTTACAAGTAATTTTTTAAAAAAGAGGAATAACACTGTGCTAGAAGCTTACCGCCAACACGTTGAAGAACGTGCCGCACTCGGAGTCCCACCGAAGCCGCTTGATGATGCTCAAACTGCTGAACTTGTAGCCCTATTAAAAAATCCACCAGCAGGTGAAGAAGCATACCTAGTCGATTTGCTAGAAAACCGTGTTCCAGCAGGTGTTGACCAAGCTGCATATGTAAAAGCTGCTTTCTTAGCTGCCGTTGCAAAAGGCGAAGCAACCTCTCCACTCGTAACCAAAGAGCGCGCAGTATACTTACTCGGTACGATGCTTGGTGGTTATAACGTAGCGCCACTTGTTGAGCTTCTTGATAATGCTGAACTTGCTGAGCTTGCTGCTGAAGCGTTAAAGAAAACACTTCTTGTATTTGATGCATTCCATGACGTAGCAGACAAAGCCAAAGCAGGTAATGCAGCAGCTAAAGCTGTTTTACAATCTTGGGCTGATGCTGAATGGTTCACAAGCCGTCCAGACGTTCCAGAAGAAATCAAAATCACTGTGTTCAAAGTAACTGGTGAGACTAATACCGATGACTTGTCTCCAGCTCAAGACGCTTGGAGCCGTCCGGACATCCCATTACACGCAAACGCTATGTTGAAAAACGAGCGTGATGGTATCAACCCTGAAAAACCAGGTGAAGTTGGTCCATTAAGCCAAATTAAAGAACTTATCGCGAAAGGCAATCAAGTTGCTTACGTTGGTGACGTTGTTGGTACAGGTTCTTCTCGTAAGTCTGCAACTAACTCGGTTCTTTGGTTCTTCGGTGACGAACTTCCACACATTCCAAACAAAAAAGACGGTGGTGTGTGCTTAGGTTCTAAAATCGCGCCAATTTTCTTCAATACAATGGAAGATGCAGGTGCATTACCTGTAGAAATCGACGTTGCCAACATGAACATGGGCGACGAAGTTGTATTGAAAATTGATCACGCTGCTGCAAAAGTAACTGCATTCAAAGACGGCGCTCAAATTTCAGAAGCTGACCTTAAAACACCTGTACTTTTAGACGAAGTACGTGCGGGTGGTCGTATTAACCTGATCATTGGTCGTGGTTTAACTGCGAAAGCACGTGAAGAATTAGGTCTTGCACCTTCTACATTGTTCCGTACTCCAGTACAACCTGCTGACACTGGCAAAGGTTTCACCCAAGCTCAGAAGATGGTTGGCCGTGCATGTGGTTTACCAGAAGGTCAAGGTATCCGTCCAGGAACTTACTGTGAACCTAAGATGACGACTGTTGGTTCTCAAGATACAACTGGTCCTATGACTCGTGACGAGTTAAAAGACTTGGCGTGCTTGGGCTTCTCGTCTGACTTGGTGATGCAGTCTTTCTGTCACACTGCTGCGTATCCAAAACCGGTTGACGTAACAACGCACCATACATTACCTGACTTCATCATGAACCGTGGTGGTGTATCTTTACGTCCAGGTGACGGTATTATCCACTCTTGGTTAAACCGTATGCTACTTCCAGATACCGTTGGTACTGGTGGTGACTCACATACTCGTTTCCCAATCGGTATTTCATTCCCGGCGGGTTCTGGTCTTGTTGCATTCGCAGCTGCGACTGGTGTTATGCCACTGGATATGCCTGAATCTGTACTTGTTAAGTTCAAAGGTAAAATGCAACCTGGTATCACTTTACGTGACCTTGTACATGCAATTCCTTACTACGCAATCCAGGCGGGTGACTTGACTGTAGAGAAGAAAGGTAAGAAAAACATCTTCTCTGGTCGTATCCTTGAGATCGATCTTTCAGAAATGGAAAATGACTTGACTGTTGAGCAAGCATTCGAACTTTCTGATGCGTCTGCTGAACGTTCTGCTGCTGGCTGTTCAATCACGCTTTCTGAAGAGAAAGTTGCTGAATACTTACGTTCTAACATCACTATGTTGAAGTGGATGATCGCTGAAGGTTATGGCGATGCCCGTACACTTGCACGCCGTGCTGAAAACATGCAGAAGTGGTTAGATAACCCAAGTCTGTTAAAAGCAGATGCTGATGCAGAATACTTAAAAGTTTACGAAATCGATCTTGCTGACATCAAAGAACCAATTCTTTGCTGCCCGAACGATCCAGATGACGCAAAACTTCTTTCTGACGTTCAAGGCGACAAAATTGATGAAGTATTCATCGGTTCTTGTATGACCAACATCGGTCACTTCCGTGCAGCGGGTCAGTTACTTGACAAAGTACCTGGTGGTTCATTGTCTACTCGTTTATGGTTGGCTCCACCAACACGTATGGACGAGCATCAATTGATGGAAGAAGGCATGTACAATATCTACGGTCGTGCTGGTGCGCGTACTGAGATGCCAGGCTGTTCATTGTGTATGGGTAACCAGGCACGTGTAGCACCGAACACGACATGTGTATCGACTTCTACTCGTAACTTCCCGAACCGTCTAGGTCAAGGTGCAAACGTTTACTTGGCTTCTGCCGAGCTTGCATCAGTCGCTGCGGTTCTTGGTAAATTACCAAGCCCAGAAGAATATCAACAGTACGCGTCGCAAATCGACAGCGCTTCTGCTGACATCTACAAATACTTGAACTTCGACAAGATGAGCGAATATACAAAAGAAGCTGATCAAGTTGATACCAAGAAAATCCAGGCTGCTCAATTGACCTAATTGATTAAGTAGCCTTAAGAAAATCCCACTTTATGTGGGATTTTCTTTGTTTTATAGAATGTTGTTGATAATAAAACCGTAATTTAGAAATTAGATTTATGAAACTAAAGAATTTATCTCTTATATTATTAATATTTTGCTCTACACAAACTTTCGCACAAGTAGCATATACAAAGTTAGCTCACATAAAGTTAGTAGATCAAGGTACTTATCCTAAAAAAAATGAAACTTTGTCTGATGTTGAAGACTTGATCGAAGAAAAAAAGTTCCAAGAAATTTCAAAGAAAGCTCAACAGCTTTTAAATAGTGAGGAATATAATTATGACGGTAAATTTAAACATACTAGCTATTTGGATTATTTTCTTGGTATTGTAAATAAATATAAAGTAACTTCACCAAACTATTTTAAAGATAATATCGTAATTGCTCGGCAATGGTTTCAAACCGAACCGGAATCTCCATTGGGTTATATTTATTATGCACTTTGGATTAGAAAACAGGCTTGGAGTGTTAGAGGGGGAGATTATACTTCCCAAATCTCAGAAAAGAATTTGCAATATTTTTCTGATCAATCTATTAAAAATTTGAACTTTTTAATGGAAAATTATGAGGTTGCTTCTAAAGACCCATTTTATTACTATGTTGTTTTAATGATTTTGCGTGATTTAGGACTTGAAGAGGATTATTTAAAGGCATATCAGGATGGTATTGCTAAATATCCTAAACATAGAGTAATTTATAATACTTTTATGGAAAGCTTTCAACCAAAATGGTTTGGAGAAAATTATGACGCAATAAAGATGATTGTTGATGATATTCAAAGGTTAAACCCAAAAGAAAAGAACTTTTATTATTATCATATTATGTATACGGCAAATCGTAATAATTATGATTTAAGAGAACTTAAAGTTAATTGGAATAGAGTCGAACAAGGTGCAGTTGATTCTTTAAGTAAACTTGCTTCATTAAGTAAAATTAATGATATTAAAGAATTATACTGTTCATATCCTGGAAATAAAAAAAGATTAGAAAAATTATTTAATGCTTTTAAAGACGGTCAACTAGATCCGAACTATGTACAAATCAGTATTGATAGTTGCCAAGAATAAATAAAAAAGCCCTTTTGAAAGGGGCTTTTTTCAACTAATTAATCCTACCAATAACCCAACACTTTCCACCAAAGTCCACCAATCACCACAAAAATGATGATATTGACGACACTCATGACAAAGCCTGCTTTCCACCATTCACCCAGTGTGGTGTAACCCGAACCAAATACCACGGGTGATGTACCCGTTGCATAATGGGTTAAGGTCATCATGATACTCGAAGCTGCTGCCATCATTAAGGCAAATAACATCGGTGGTGCACCCAGCGCCAGTCCAGCCGTATAGAAGGCTGCAAACATGGCAGTGATGTGTGCCGTGGTACTGGCAAACATATAATGTGCATAGAGATAGGCCAGCATCAGCAATAAACAGGCAGGCATCCAGCTTAAACCTAAATGACCAATCCCCGTTTCTAGCACACCTGAGAACCACGTGATTAAACCGAGCTTATTTAAATAAGTTGCCATCATCACCAAAGCTGCGAACCAGGTAATGGTATCCCAAGCGCTTTTTTGCGTCAGAATATCTTCCCAAGTCAGTACGCCCGTAATCAGCAGCAAGCCCAAGCCAATAAAGGCAGTCGTGGTCGGATCAACCGCCCAAGCTGAACCGAAAATCATGGCAGGGATGCCTGCCCATAACAGCAGTAAAATCCCAAATACACCCAGCATAATGATTTCATTTTTGCTGACAGGCCCCATTTCTTTTAACTTGGTTTTGGCAAACTGCGCTGCGTTTGGGGTTTCCTTGACTTCAGGCGGATACATCCAGTACATGATTAACGGCATGATAATCAGGGCAATTAAACCCGGTAATAACATTGCCAGTGCCCAGGTACTCCAGCTCAATGAAATCTGACTGTTGGTTGCTTTTGCCACCAGATCGACCACCAGCGGGTTAGGGGCGGTTGCGGTAATAAACATGGCAGAGGTAATCGGATTGGCTTGGTAGTTGACCAAGGCCAAGTATTTCCCCATACGACCTTCGGTGCCTTTGGCTGGGTCAGAGTCATAACTGGTCGAAATTGCACGGACAATCGGGTGGATAATCCCGCCACCACGTGCAGTATTGCTTGGGGTTACTGGCGCAAGAATCAGTTCAGACAACACCATGCTATAACCGATACCAATGGTTTTTTTGCCCCATACCGCGATAAATAAATAGCCTAAGCGTGCGCCCAGACCGGTTTTTTGCAATCCTTTAGAGATCATGATCGAAATACCGATCAACCAGATCAGTGGATTGGCAAAGCTGCTGAGTGCATCCTGAATGGCACCACTTGGACTATCACTGGTGATACCGGTCACGGCGACCAGGGTAATGGCGATAATCGCGATGGCACCAATCGGCATGGCTTTACCAATAATGGCGGCAATTACACCGACAAACATCGCCAATAAATGCCATGCATCAGGATCAACGCCAGCAGGTACAGGAATCACGAACCAGATAATCAATGCAATAAATAAAGAGATCAGCGTCGGGAGAGCTTTAAATCCCATGTTAAATTCCCCTTGTTGTCACGGGTTTAATAAAATTTATAGTTCTTTATGAATGAATCGTTAAAGAAATAACCACGAAGCTTTTATTATGGTTGAAGCGGAGGCCCAACTGCAAAGAAAGTTTTGTTGAAACAGCGTTATACAGGGCAATGAATTGGCAAATGATTTTGTTTGATACGGGAAAATAGGGCTTCAGATTAAAATCTCTTATTAAATATGAAAGCATCATGCTACATTTTGAGCTTGCTTGATCAAACAATAAGTACGGTATGACTCAACTTTCATGGCAACAGTTAAGACGATTTGTTTATAACAACCTACATAATGATGACTATAAAAGTAGTGTCAGTACCTGCGTAAATTATTTGCTGATTGCCTTGATCATCGGTAACGTTGCTGCCGTTCTGCTGGAGTCGGTGAACGAGTTCTATCAACTGTATAAGCCTCATTTCGATATCTTTGAAAATCTCTCGATCATGATTTTTAGTGGCGAATATCTGCTTAGACTGTGGAGTATTGTTGAGCAGGAACCCCAAGAAGCGGCTTGGAAGCAACGGATTCGCTGGATGAAAAGTGGCGGGGCTATTATTGATTTGTTGGCGATTCTACCTGCCTATCTCAACTTTATTGTGCCAATTGACCTACGCTTCTTGCGGGTCTTGCGTTTAGTCCGTTTATTGAAGCTGACGCGCTACTTTGTTTCCTTGCAAATTCTATTACGCGTCATTCAGCGTGAAAAAGGTTCATTTCAGGCGGTCATCTTTATTCTGGTCATTATGATTGTCATGACCGCATCTGCGATTTATGTGGTTGAAAATAAAGCCCAGCCTGAAGCCTTTAGTTCGATACCACAATCGATGTGGTGGGCGGTGGTCACCCTTACCACGGTCGGTTATGGCGATGTGACCCCAGTGACTAATTTGGGGCGGATACTAGGTGCATTTATTACCATTCTCGGTGTCGGTATTGCTGCTTTGCCCGCGGGTATTCTGGCTTCGGGTCTCGCCAATGAATTGAATATGCGAAATCAGCGACTGGAACAGGAGTTTCGTGAAGTCTTGCAAGCCAAAGGGCTGGACTTGCTGCATGATCAGATTGAAATTGAACGGATCCGCAAGAAAGTCGGTTTACCCAAAGAGCCGACCCATGAAATTATCATGCAACTGGTCAGGGAAAAATTGCTTGAAGATCAGGAGCAGGAAAAGAAGCATTACCGTTTTTGCCCGCATTGTGGTGAAAAGCTTCCTGAATAATTCAAAAATTTATTATAGAAATGTAGAGCAGGGTTAAGCTCAAGTTCTTAATCATTTTCAAGACTGAATAATTTTAGCGCGCTGTAACTTAGATTTTTTAGTACTTAACACGTTTTATAGCGAAACATAAAATTCTTTAAATGTTAAGTTTAGTTTAATAGAGATTAAAATCTATTTAAAAAATTTAACAATAATATTTCTCTTTTGTGATAATTTCTTATTATCTTTTTTGTATTTTTTAAGCTTATTTTAAGTTTACGCATCCTATGAAGTTCTCCCAACATGATTAAGCGGCGTTACCTGATTTTATTATTACTTCCACTGGCAATGATTTCCTTATTTGTCGGTGTAGGCGAGATGAGCCTTGCGGGTTTGTGGGCGGGTAACCCTCAAGACAGGCAGCTGTTCTGGACCAGTCGTTTACCGCGTCTCATGGCAATTGTTGTGGCAGGTGCGGGGCTGAGTGTCTGCGGTCTGATCATGCAGTCGTTGAGTCGTAACCGTTTTGTGTCTCCCACCACCGCAGGCTTATATGACTGTGCCCGTTTAGGCGTTCTGGTTTCAATCATTTTACTGCCCAGTGCTTCAATTTTTATTAAAACAGGTTTTGCTATTGCGGTAACGCTTATTGGCGCGATGGCCTTTATGAGTATTCTGGCGACGCTCAAGCATCGTGATACGGTTTTTGTGCCACTGGTGGGGATGATCTTTGGCAGTATCATTTCAGCCTTTACCACCTTTATTGCGCTACAACTGGACTTGTTGCAGAACTTGGCAGGTTGGTTACAAGGGGACTTTTCTACCATTTTAAATGGGCAATATGAGCTGATCTATCTCAGTGTACCGGTATTGATTCTGATTTATTTCTTTGCCAATCGTTTTGTTCTGGCTGGCTTGGGACAGGATTTTGCCACCAATCTGGGGCTGAATTATAAACAGACGCTTTTTATTGGCCTGTTACTGGTGTCAGTGATTACCGGAGTGGTGATTGTGACCGTCGGGGCGATTCCATTTCTCGGTTTGATTGTACCGAATCTGGTGAGCTTATACCTCGGTGACAATATCCGGAAAACCCTTTCTCATACTGCATTGTTGGGTGCTTTGCTGGTTCTGCTTTGCGATGTATTTGGTCGGGTGGTGATTTTTCCTTATGAGGTCTCTGTCAGTCTGATTATGGGGGTAGTGGGCAGTGTCATTTTCCTGTGGCTGCTGCTTAGGAGATATCGCTATGCCACATAAAATCAAGTTAATGATTTTAGCTGTAGCTGTGATTGCAAGTATTGCACTCTATCTTGGCTGGAATCTGGGTGTGGCCTGGCAATATGCCTTGAATCTGCGTTTAAGAACCGTTGCCGCCATCGTAGTAGCGGGAACTGCGGTCGGTGTTTCGACCTTGATTTTCCATACCATTGTCAATAATCGGGTGGTGACGCCGCAGGCATTGGGACTGGATAAATTATATGAACTGTCTAAAACGGCGATTATCTATTTCTTTGGTGCCAGTACGTTATTGTCACTGAATTTTGTCACCGATTATCTGATCAGTCTGCTGCTCATGGTGACTTTTGCCTTGCTGCTGTATCGCTTTATTTTCCAGAAAGTGGCGCAGCAAAATATTTATTTCCTGCTGTTGGTGGGGCTGATCTGTTCGACTTTATTCGACAACATGACCACTTTCTTTCAGGTCTTGCTCGATCCAGATGAATTCCAGATTGCTGCCTATGCCGGCTTTGCCAGTTTTAATGTGGTGAAAATGGAAACGGTTGGATTGTCTTTGCTGACCATTGTGCCGATTCTGTTGTATGGCTTAAAGCACTATCACACGCTGGATGTGATGGCGCTAGGGCGTGATCATGCGCTGAATCTGGGTCTGGATTATGACAAGGCCAGTCGCTTGCTGTTGATTCTGGTGGTATTGGCACTGGCTTCTGCAACAGCTTTGGCTGGCCCAATGATGTTCCTGGGGTTGTTGGTACTCAATATTACCCTAGAACTGTTCAAGACCCATCAACATCATATCTTACTGCTGGGCATCATTCTGGTCAGCATTCTGTGTCTGATGCTTGGACAGTTCATGGTGCTGCATGTGCTGAATTTCAAAACCACGCTCAGTGTGATTATTAACTTTGTCGGTGGAATTTATTTCTTCTGGATTTTATTGAAGGAAAATAAAAAATGGCAATAGAGCTCAAGCATTTAAGTAAAAGCTATCAGCAACAGCGGGTCGTGAATGACCTATCGCTGAATATTGCCAAAGGGCAATTTACCGCATTTATTGGGCCGAATGGTGCAGGCAAAAGTACCGTGCTTTCGATGATGAGTCGTTTAATCGAAGCGGATCAGGGGCAGGTTTTGCTAGATGGTCAAGACTTGCAACAGATGAAAAGTGCCGATATTGCCAAAAAACTGGCGATCTTAAAGCAGTCCAACCATACCGAGCTGCGTCTCAGTATCGAGGATCTGGTCGCTTTTGGCCGCTTTCCGTATTCACAAGGACGCCTGACTGAAGATGACCGTCAAGTGATTGACCGTTCGATTGCCTATATGGATTTAGAAGCCTTACGCCACCGACAAATCAGCGAATTGTCCGGTGGGCAGCGGCAACGCGCCTATATCGCCATGATTCTGGCACAGGACACCGACTATATCTTGCTGGATGAACCCTTGAACAATCTGGATATGAAGCACTCTTCCCAGATTATGCGGGTGTTAAAAGATCTGGCCGAGAATCATGGCAAATCCATCATTGTGGTGATTCATGACATTAACTTTGCTTCCGTCTATGCCGATCACATCATTGCCATGAAAGAAGGTGAGTTGCTGTATCAAGGGCATCCACAACAGTTGATGGATGAACGTATTCTGCAAGATATTTTCGATTTCCATATTCCGATCCAGCAGGTTCAGCAACATAAATTAGGTTTGTATTTTATTAGTTAGGAGCTTGTTATGCTTTTCAAAAAAACATTGCCAGTCATGATGTTAAGTGTAGCTTTGGCTGCATGTGGTAATTCCGATACACCTTCGGCAAATCAGGACAGCCATACTGCTGCTACACAGGATACCTTAAGTTTTAACAGCAAAGCTGGTCAGATTAGCATTCCTGCGAATGTGTCCCGTATTGCTGTACTGGATACCAGCGCCTTAAATACTATTCATGCCTTGGGCGCGGACGACAAAGTGGTGGCCTTGCCAAAAGGCACGCCGTTACCGAAAGTGTTGCAAAATTTCAGTGAAGGTAAATATCTGGATGTCGGGACGGTGAAAGAACCAAATCTGGAAAAAATTGCAGCCAGTCAGCCTGAACTGATTCTGATGAGTGGTCGCATGGAAAATCTGGTCGGTCAAATCAAGCAGATCGCGCCAACTTACTTTGTCGATGTGGACTACAACGATCAGTTCAATTCGTTTAAGCAGCAAACTTTGAATATCGCTGAAATGGTAGGCAAGAAAACTGAAGCAGAGCAGCAATTACAAACGCTGGAAAAAGATATTGCGGCCTTAAAAGCCAAGACCAAAGGCAAAACCGCGTTGGTGGTTCTGGTCAATAATAGTAAGATTGCGGCCTATGGCCCAGGTTCGCGCTTTGGCAATATTCATGACCTCTATGGTTTTACTCCAGCAGATCCTTCGATCAAGGTGGGATTGCATGGTATGGCGGTGTCACATGAGTTTATTGCCCAGAAAAATCCTGATTACCTGTTTGTGATTGACCGTGGTGCAGCCATTACTGAAAATCAGCAAGGTGCAAAACAGGTGTTAAATAACCAGATCATTAATCAGTCTAAAGCGGCTAAAAACGGCAACATTGTCTATCTGGATTCGAGTAACTGGTATTTGATGAACAATGGTCTGGATGGGATGAAAGCCATGCTGAAAGAAGTTGCCGATGCGGTGAAGTAAAATCCAGCCTGTCAGCGTGATAACAACAAACCCGAAGCGCTTGCTTCGGGTTTTTTATATGATAAAGGGAAATAAACACGACCTTATAAGATGATGCGTATTTCTTTACTATATGTGGGCACAGCGATTTTAATCTCTTTATTGGTCATTTCTGGGATTCAGCCTTTTGACCGGACCACATGGTGGCTTGAAGTCACACCAGTATTGATTGTGATACCGATATTGTATGCGACACATAAAGCTTTTCCGCTCAGTCCGTTGTTATATGGGCTTATTTTCTTGCATGCCATTGTATTGATTGTCGGTGGGGCGTACAGCTATGCGCGTGTACCGTTGGGTTTTGAAATTGCACAATGGTTAGGGCTAGACCGCAATCCTTATGACAAGATCGGGCATTTTATGCAGGGCTTTGTACCTGCTATGGTTGCGCGTGAAATCCTGATTCGCAATCATATTTTAAGCAAAGGCAAAATGCTCAGTTTCATTGTGATCTGTATTGTACTGGCAATCAGTGCCAGTTATGAGTTGATTGAATGGGCAGCTGCATTGTCTTTAGGTCAAGGCGCAGAAGAGTTTTTGGGTACCCAAGGGGACGAGTGGGATACACAGTCAGATATGTTTTTTGCCCTGATTGGGTCGATCACGGCCTTGTTATTTTTATCAAAATGGCATGATCGACAGATTGTGAAATTAGTGCATTAATATCAATAGCGGCATCTGCTGTTAAGACACAGCAGATTCATTGTTCTGTGAATAGCGGGCATAAGCCAAGGCAATCAATAAAATGGCTAAACCACCTAGACTTAAGACAAAGCCAACCCAGATCGGTGCTAACCAGCCCATATTATGACTGAGTACCCATCCGCCTAAAAATGCACCAAGGGCATTAGCTAAGTTAAATGCCGAATGGTTGAGGGAAGCTGCCAGCGTTTGTGCATCTCCCGCAATGTCCATGAGATGGGTTTGCAACGCTCCACCTAAACCAATCACGGTAAAACCAATCAGGAATAAGGCTGCAATCGCGGTATACAGATTGGACATCATAAAGCTGGCCGCTACAAAGGCGAGCGCGGAGCTGATCAGAATTCCGATAATGGTTTTAAACAGGTTTTTATCGGCCAGCCAGCCGGCAACTAAGCCACCGATGACCATGCCTATGCCCCAAATTGCTAAAGCAATTGGCACGACACTGATATTGGCATGGGTATATTCGGTGAGAATCGGAGAAACATAGCTATACACCGAGAACATGCCCCCAAAACCGATTGCACCAACCGCAAGGGTCAGCCACATATTGATATTCTTTAAACCTGTCAGTTCCGCTTTGATACTGGCGGTTTTTTGCAATGGAATATTCGGAACAAATAAGCCAACGCCAATCAGAGTAATAAACGCAATCACGGCAGAAAATTCAAAGCCTGCTTTCCAGCCAAATTGCTGACCGAGCCATGTGGCAATGGGTACACCAATCACATTGGCAATGGTTAAGCCCATCATCACTTGTGCAATCGCCGTGGCACGGCGTTGTTTGCCTGCCAGTTCAGCCGCAACCAGTGCCGCGACACCAAAGTAAGCCCCATGTGGGAAACCAGCAATAAAGCGGGACAGCAACATGGCTTCGGGGGTGGTTGCAAAAGCTGTCGCTGCATTGGCCAGACCATAAAACAGCATCAGGCCCAGCAATAAGGTCTTACGTGGAACTTTAGCGCCGAGGATGGCAATAATCGGCGCGCCGACCATCACGCCCAATGCATAAGCACTGATAAAATAGCCTGCATGCGGGACACTGACATTTAAATCAGTGGCGATTTCCTGAATCAGTCCCATCGCCACAAATTCAGTTGTTCCAATACAGAAACTACCGACAGCCAATGAAAAAATAACCAAAAATAGGGAATAGTTGTGTGAGGGAGATGTGTGCAAGGGAGAGCTTGGCGAGGACATAATATCTCGAGTCTAAAAGTACCGCCGTATTATATTCGAGTCGCTTTCAGAAAAGTGAAACAGCACATAATTTTTATCTCATGCTCTGCATAAGTTCAGGTCAAAAAATATATCATGTAATGATAATTATTTTCATTTATGCGTTATAATGCAAAACATATATATTTAGATGAAAACTTTCAGGGTGGAAAAATGAAAAAATTATTAATCAGTTCATTGCTACTTGTTTCGGGCTATAGCGCTGCACATGAACCTTATGTGGCACCAATTGCCTATACAACTGAACAAACACAAGTGGCGATTATTTCTGGCTATGCAGAAGAAGCCTTAAACAGTGAATATGCCTTGAAAGATGCAAAATTTGCGATCACTGCGCCGAACAATACCAAAACTACCATTCAAGCGAATACTAAGCTGGACTCAGCGACCGTATTTGATTTGAAACTGCCTGAAGCAGGGACTTATCTGGTGCAAACCAAAGCTTCATATCCATTGAAGTATGTCCAGGATCAAAAACAATGGAAGATGTTTTTTGATATGCCGGCCGATAAAGCGCCCGCAAAAGCTGAGCGCGATTTTGTGATTCCTGCCGATCTAAACAGCAAGAATATCAAGCCAGTTGAAATCACGCGCGAATGGACATTATTGACTTATGTCAGTAAGGAGAAACATACCCCCGTTCAGGCCAGCACAGCGCCGATTCAGGTGGAGTTCTTCACCCACCCAAATGAATTAAAAGCCAATCAGGCGGTAAAAATTAAAGTATCGAAGGCCAATAAGGCTTTAGCCAATGCTGAAGTGGTGATTCGTGCTAAAGGTGCAACCGATAAGCAAGGAATCAGCTTGAAAACAGCGGCGGATGGCAGTGCTGAACTGTTATTTCCAAAAGCAGCAGAATACTTGATTGAAGTCAGTGAAACGGTGGATATGAAACAAAAGCCGAGCAATCAGTTCTATAGCATTATCAGTGTTTCTGTAAATTAAGATGTCAAAAGGCTAGGGACTGTTCTAAATTTTGTGTAAGTACTTAATTTTCATTTATCCTTCAGAGGATAATTACAAAAGGTACTTCACATGGATGAAGCAACAATCAAAAGTATGGCTGCCGAATTGGCTAAAGGTCTAAAAACACCAGAAGACTTAAACCAAATGACAGCAGTCTTTAAAAAATTCATGATTGAAACTGCACTCAATACTGAACTTTCAGACCATCTCGGTTATGAAAAGCATCAGCCCAAGAAAGGCTCAAATAGCCGTAATGGGTTTAGTTCTAAAACCATTACAACTCAAGATGGACAACTGGCTTTAGATATTCCCCGTGATCGAGAAGGTTCATTTGAGCCACAAATTATCAAAAAGCACCAAACACGCATCACCAGTATGGATGACCAAATCCTCTCACTGTATGCAAAAGGAATGACTAATAGGGAAATTGTAGCCTTCTTCAAAGAAATGTACGATGCCGATGTGTCAGCATCTCTCATCAGCAAAGTTACCGATGCTGTGATTGAGCAAGTGACTGAGTGGCAAAATAGAGCCTTAGATAGCCTTTATCCTGTTGTCTATCTTGACTGTATTGTTGTCAAAGTCCGTCAGCACTCCAATGTGATTAACAAGTCCGTATACCTTGCTTTAGGCATCAATATGGATGGGCAAAAAGAATTACTGGGTATGTGGATTGCTCAGACAGAAGGTGCCAAATTCTGGCTGTCAGTCATGACAGAGCTAAAAAATCGAGGAGTACAGGACATTCTTGTTGCCTGTGTAGATGGATTAAAAGGCTTTCCTGACGCGATAGCCTCTGTTTACCCTCATACTGATATTCAACTGTGTATTGTGCATGTTGTACGCAATAGCCTGAGATTTGTAAGCTGGAAAGACTACAAGGCTGTTACGTCGGGTCTGAAAGCGATTTATCAGGCAAGTACAGAGGAAAATGCTTTAAAGTCCCTAGACATCTTCTGTGATCAATGGAATCACCAGTATCCCAAAATTGGAGAATCCTGGCGGGCCAATTGGGAAAATATCCGAACGATCTTTAGCTATCCAGCCGAAATACGTCATGCTATTTATACAACAAATGCGATTGAGTCGTTGAATAGCGTAATACGCCATTCAACGAAGAAAAGGAAAATCTTTTCATCTGATGACTCAGTAAAGAAGGTCATTTACTTAGCAACATCA
>NZ_AMZS01000027.1:0-264 GCF_000314615.1 Acinetobacter sp. WC-323 | reverse complement strand
TCTGGGGCATACTCAAGAATGAATTAGTGCATCATTGCAACTATAAAACCAGAGATGAAGCTAAAGCAGATATTACAGAATACATTGTGTTATTTTATAATCAGCGAAGAATTCAAAAGAGTTTGGATTTTAAAACGCCAAATCAAATAGCAGAGAACTTTTATCGGTTAGCTGGAGCCTGTAAATTATTTTGTGTAAGTTCCATTTTTTATAAATGATCTTTTAATCGATCATCGAACTGAATCGTAAACCAATTCATTGCTA
>NZ_AMZS01000026.1:0-62355 GCF_000314615.1 Acinetobacter sp. WC-323 | reverse complement strand
TCAACCAAACTTCGGCGATGATAGCCTGACCATTTTTTCCATAGTGTCCTACCTAAACGTTTAATTGTTCGAAGTAATTCATTTCGCTCTAGCGAGCTACTCTTTGTATCTTTCCATGGTTTCGCATTTTTTCTAGGTGGAATCACCGCATGTGCTTGCCGATCTGCAATGACCTGACGGCATTGCTTGGTGTCATAAGCTCCATCGGTATAAACAGAGTCAATCTGCTCATCTTGTGGAATCTGATTAAGTAAATCACCAAGCACCTGTGAATCACAGACATTATTGGTTGTGAGCTGAATAGCGCGTATTTGTAGGGTTTTGGCATCTATACCAATATGTAGTTTACGCCATTGGCGACGATATTCAGCTCCATGTTTCTTGCGTTTCCATTCGCCCTCACCTAGAAACTTCATCCCTGTAGAGTCTACGAGTAGATGCAGCCCATCGCTACTTTTTTGGTAGCTGATTGCAATATCAATATGCTTTTGTCTTCTACAAAGCGTACTGTAATCTGGGGCGGTCCAATTTAATCCGCAAAGTTTAATCAGACTTTGCACAAAGCCAGTGACCATACGTAAAGATAGACGGAATAAGGATTTAATCATTAAGCAGCATTGGATGGCTGCGTCGGAGTAGGTTTGATTTCGCCCTTGTTTGCCTTTTGATGGAGCATACCATTGCGTAGCAGGATCAAACCAAAGGGCAATATTTCCGCGATTAATGAGTGCTCGGTTATATGCGGGCCAATTGGTTGTGCGGTAGATTTTGTGTGTAGGCTTCTTCATTTGAAAATTATATCGCTGAAAAAGCCTTTACAGATAGGTTTGTGCAACAAAGCCTCCTTATATACAATTTTACAAATTTCTTTTAAATAAATATTAATATAGATATAAAGAGTTATTATAACTACCCATGCTACTATAACGAATAAAATTCCAACTATAATAATAAACAAACCAGGTCTATCTTTAGACATAGATAATAAAATTTCTAGCATTATCTACTCCTAATATCTTCAATATAATCATAGGCCTTACCTACACTCCATCCTGCAAGCTCTGTTGTAGCTTTCCCTGATAAAGCTGCTGAGACAGCAACAATACCTATAAACACCAACCCAGCCCTACCTGTGACTAAACCTACAATTAATATTCCCGTTCCAACCCCAAAACCAACTCCCCCAACTTTAGGTGTTCTCGCCTTGTCTTCAGGTGTAGCTTCATAAACAGTTATGAACTCACCACGTCAGTAGCAATCGATACAACGTCTATTACTATAAGAAATAAACCAAGATATTAAACTCGGTTTTCGATAGAACTCTAAATTTTTAAAAATACTGATCTGCAATAAAGCCCAATAGCAGCAAAAGTGTCCCCAAAATACCTGAAACAATAACCAAATAATGTAGATAAAAAAATACGGGGTAACTTTTCAACATTTCTTTTAACTGGGAATCACTCATTTTTTGATATACATTCTTCCCATAGTAGGCTTTAAATGAAGTATTAAACTTTATATTTGATATTTCTCTCCAATAAGCACTGGGCAACATACTCAAATGAAAGAAATCAAATGGCTCCACCAATCTTGTAAATCGTTTTTCATTCTTATATAAAATTTGGCAAATTTCTTTTAGATAAATATTGGTATAGACATAAAGACTTATGAAGAAGACCCACAATAGAATAAAGAATAATAAACCAAAAACAAATAGAGCAAAAACATGGTCTGTAATCAATAAATTGATAATTTTATTCATTTATACTTTCCACTTTATCATATATATACCCAGCTCCGTATCCCGCAATCTCAGATGTACCTTTTGCTGCAATAGTAGCTCCAGCAGCAACAATACCAATAACGATTAATCCTGTTCCACCTGTCGCAAGTCCGACAATTAAATAACTTGCATAAACTCCAAAACCAATACCAGCACCAACCTTGGCGGTCTCAACAACCGTTGTTTTTGCTTTATCCTCTGGTGCTGCTTCATAAACAGCTACGCTTGAACTTACAACATCCGTAGCAATAGAAACATAGCCAATTATTTTTAGTTGCGTCGCAAACTTACCAATTCTACCCATTTCTTTGACGTATTCTTTAAGTCCACCTTTAAAGTTATTGTCTCTAACCAATGCCGATTGCTTCAACATACGGCGCATATTGGTTGTTTTAATGGATTGATCCCAACGCAAGAATTTCTTAGTTCCTTCGTTATCTAATTCTCTATACAAGTTTGCATACTTCTGTTTGAACTGAGTGAAGTTTTTAGGGTTTGCCAGTCCAGACCCTTTGGCTTGTTCTTCGGCATACTTTAGGGCAAGCTCCCCATGTAGCCTATACACCCTATGTGCTTGTCCTTCAGCTAAAGATACAGCGCCATCAGCAGCCATCCTTTGCTCAAAAAAGCTATCCTTTTTTTCTTCCTGATTAAATTTAATCGTTAAAGGGTGCTTATTTTCTTCAAAGATATTTTTGTTAACAATCTTCGTGTTTTCTTGAAGTAGTGCATCATAGAAAAATTCATAGTTTTGTGCGAAGAACACCGCATCAAAATTTTTATCTTTTTTCATTTCTTCTAGAATTTTCTGGGCCTGTTGTGCCTGCTTTTTATATTCAGGCAATTCCTTTGCTGTGGTCGAGTTTGCGATAATCACCACTTGCCCAGGCTGCAAAATACCTATTGAGGCCAAGTTAGACAAGTGCGGATTATTGGCCTTTAAAATTCCCCAATCTTTTTCCGTCAAAGGCTTTTTAAATACACGCTGTGCCCAAGTCATCACAGGTTCGGCCTTTTTAACTAAATACCAAGCAACCTCACCATCATCGAGTTGAATTTCTTTTATATTTTCTTTAGCTTTTTCGGTCGCTTCAATAGTCGTTTTAAACTCAAACAGACTCCACTTATTAGGTTCTGGATAGGTCTTAGCCGTCACTGTTTTGATGATCTCACCCCGATATTTGATTTTATACATCAACACTCTGTTCGGTTGATAGATATGAAACCATTTGCCAAAACCCTGATCATCAAAATCTCCCTCATCTTTAAAAACAGTTTTGCCCAGCTCTTTATTTACGACCAAAAACTGAAAGGAAAAATCTTGATACTTTAGCGCTGGTGCCACTTTAAGTTGCAATCGAGAATAATGCGTTGCCATCTTATTCTTCTCCGCCCGCTTCCTGTGCTTCTTCTATTTCGCTCATCAACACATGTGTAATCAGGTTTTGTGCTGAAGGTGTCGTATTCAGTTTCATTAATCCTTCGGCATTGGTCACGCCTTTTTGCAAATTACCTGCTTGGTCAATCATAAAATAAGGTTTATGTGCCAATGGAATATTGTCTTTATTTTTGACTAGATATTGAAGAATGTAAGGTTGATCTACCACAGGGAGATTGGGAAGTTGGGATGAAACTTGCTGTCCAGCAGTAAATTTATGCTGTCCGGCTTTTGCTTCAAACTTTGTAGGGGTTATAAAAGTAATCCCATCCTTATTAATAATGATTTGAGACCCACCAGCCATAAACATCCCTTTATTTGACACAACTCTTCAAAATAATACAATAATAATATCAACCGACCTTAAAATTTATCGTATGACTTTTATTATAGCCATTCAGTTACAAGATAGTATTATTGTTGCCACAGATAATAGAAGCACAATGGTTGATTATAAAATTCATTCAAATCAAACACCTAAACTATATGCATGGAAAAATGGGATTATAGTGGGTTCAGGTGAAATGACTGTTATATCTCGTGCAGTTGAATTCTTTATAAAGCTATCAAAATCGAATATTGAAGACTTACCAAAATGCCTTAAAATTTCAAGACTTATGAGAGAGCTGGAAGCAAAAAACTTCCATATAACAACATCAAAACTAATGTATTCGAAAAGCACACCATCAGGGGCTCAGCTTTACACAGTACAGCCAAACAAAAATGATGAATATATATTAGAAAAATTCGAAATCAATGAAATTATATTATGGTTATTTAACCCTGATGTTTCACATATTGGGACTGAATTAAAAACATTATATGCCAATCTAAAACCTTATTACTATTTTAATAACAAAAATAAATGGGCAACTTATTATCTCGAACAGTTAAACACAATATTTAAAAAACAAGCCCAAATAGATCAAATGATGAGTGCGAGTTTTGATATATTTTTTCAAACAAAAGATGATTATTTCCATGAATATATTGGTAGTACCCGTACCATATCGGGAAATGGAGAATGATCTAAAAACCAAGAATGCACTGAACCATAAAAAA
This sequence comes from Acinetobacter sp. WC-323, assembly GCF_000314615.1. Classification (NCBI taxonomy): domain Bacteria; kingdom Pseudomonadati; phylum Pseudomonadota; class Gammaproteobacteria; order Moraxellales; family Moraxellaceae; genus Acinetobacter; species Acinetobacter sp. WC-323. The sequence goes on along the minus strand of NZ_AMZS01000026.1, from coordinate 58,072 downwards.
ACGACCTTAAAACATGCGTCTTAAGATCGTTTCAAAACACAGCTCAATTAGCCTGGGAAGATACCACGCTCTTTACGTGCTTTTAAGATACGCTCACAACCCAAGATAAAGGCCGCTGTACGTAAGGTACATTCTTTTTCACTTGATTTATGCCATACATCGTTAATGGCTTGAATCATTAACTTGTCGAGTCTTTCGTTAATTTCTTCTTCAGACCAGAAGTAGCTCGACATATCCTGAACCCATTCGAAGTAAGATACGGTTACACCACCCGCATTACAGATTACGTCAGGAACAACCGTGATACCACGTTCAACCAGGATGTCATCTGCTTCTGGATAAGTCGGGCCGTTCGCGCCTTCAAGAACCAGTTTTGCCGATAAGTTTTTCGCACGTTCAACCGTGATCTGGCTTTCTAAAGCAGCAGGGATCAGGATATCCATGTCTACTGTCCAGAACTCTTCATCGCTGATGACCTGAGCACCTTCAAAACCACCCACACCTTGATGAGTTTCCATGTAGGTCTTTAATGCAGCAAGATCAATCCCTTCAGGATTATAAATCGTACCGGTATGATCCTGAATGGTCACGATTTTAGATTTTGAATCACCGAATAGATATGCAGCTTCACTACCCACGTTACCAAAACCTTGAACCGCGATTTTAGCGCCTTCTAAAGGTAATTTGATTTTTTCAGCAACTTGCTGACCTGTGATAAATACACCACGGCCTGTTGCCTTGATACGACCTAGCGAACCGCCTAGGTGAACCGGTTTACCCGTTACCACACCTGTTACGGTATGACCTTGACCAGATGAATAAGTATCCATGATCCAGCCCATCACGTTTGGATTCGTCCCTACGTCAGGTGCAGGAATATCTTTTTGTGGGCCAATAATATGGCTGATTTCACTGGTATAACGGCGTGTTAAGCGTTCTAATTCACGTGGAGAAAGCTGACGCGGATCAACACGGATACCACCTTTTGCACCGCCGAATGGTAAATTCACCACCGCAGTCTTAATTGTCATCCATGCTGAAAGAGCCATTACTTCATTTAAATCTACATCTGGGTGATAGCGAATACCGCCTTTACCCGGACCACGTGACAAGTTGTGTTGTACACGATAACCTTCAAAATGACGGATAGTGCCATCGTCCATAACAATTGGCACGTCAACGATCAAAGCACGTTTTGGGCGCTTTAATGTATCCACATAACCTTCTAGACCTTCTAGATATGGAGCAACACGCTCGATCTGTTCAAGATAGGTTGCCCATGGACCGTCATTTTGAGAGACATAAGATAAATTAGACATGTTTTAACCTTTTGATGAATTCACATGATCCATCAATCAAATATGTAGTTAAAAATTATATAAGCGGCTAATTTGGCAGTTCTACTGTCCAAATCAAACCGTGGATTACATTCCGCCACATCAAAAACTTTAATCTTTCCGGTTTCCTTAATGGCCTCTAGTAATGGGTCAAAAACTGATAAATCAATTCCTTTTACCGCAGGTGCACTTACACCTGGAGCAATGCTAGCACTAAATACATCAAGATCAACTGTAATATACAAATAGTCAACTTTTCCGGTAAAAGCTGTCAACTTTTCGATTAAAGTTTCAACATTTTGTTGCTGCAACTGATAATCGTAAATATAAGCACAATTCAGCCGATCTGCGGTTTCAAATAAAACCTTGGTATTTGAATGTTTCGCTACGCCAATGCACAAATAATGAAATTCTTGCTGATGCTGTTCGGACAGTTTGGCTGCATTTAAAAAAGGTGTTCCTGAGGTCACCTGTTCAGCTTCACGCAGGTCAAAATGTGCATCAAAATTGATGATACCGATTTTCTTATCTGGCTCATGATTTTGCAGGTATTGAAACAGACCTGAAAAGCTACCAAAAGCCACTTCATGACCACCACCTAAAACAATCGGTTTCATGCCCTGTTTTAGACTACGTTCTACCTGATCGGCCAGTTCAGCCTGTGCCTGTTCCAGTTTGCCATTGTCACATAGCACTGTGCCCAGATCTGCAATTGTCACCGCTTGATGGACAGGCAAGTTTGCCAATTGTGCCCGAATCATATCGGGGGCATCGGCTGCACCTAAACGGCCTTTATTACGTTTCACCCCTTCATCGGAACTAAAACCGATGAAAGCGAATGACGCGTGCTGCTGCGTATTGACCACCTGATGGAGACGTAAATGTGCTTCACCATCACCATCGTGTCGTCCTTGCCATTTAAATGAGTGATTCATTATCAATACCACGCTTTAAAAATGAGCCTAGGCTTAGATCGAAATTTCATTGCCATGCTGAATGATACGTTTTGGCAAATCGCCCCCTAACCAGTAAACGATTTCTGAAGGATGCTCGATGTCCCAGGCAACAAAATCTGCCACTTTGCCCTGCTCCAGACTGCCATGCGTGTCTTGCAAGCCCAATGCATGTGCTGCATGAAGCGTTACCGCAGCTAAAGTCTGTTCAGGGGTTAAACGGAATAAGGTACTGCCCATATTCATCATCAAACGCAAAGATAAAGCTGGCGATGTACCCGGATTTAAATCACTGGACAAGGCAATCCGCACACCATGTTGCTGCAAGCTCTGCAACGGCGGATACTGGGTTTCTCTCAAGAAATAAAATGCGCCTGGCAATAACACTGCAACCGTCCCCGCAGCAGCCATGGCTTTCACATCCTCTTCTGTCATGAATTCCAGATGATCTGCCGACAAAGCCTGATAACGCGCGGCCAGACTTGAGCCACCGAGCGAAGAAAGCTGTTCTGCATGCAGCTTGATTGGCAAATTTAAAGACTGGGCTGTTTTAAAGACGCGCTCAACTTGAGCAGGAGAAAATGCCAGATATTCACAAAAGGCATCGACTGCATCAACCAGACCTTCCTGATGGAGTTTTGGCAGCATGTCATTACAGATATGCTCGATATACGCATCGCTTTGATCCTGATATTCAGGTGGCAAAGCATGCGCTGCCAGGCAAGTACTGCGAACCGTCATCGGCAGAGTTTCTGCAATCTGACGAATCACACGCAGCATTTTGCGTTCGTTGGCGTAATCCAGACCGTAGCCTGATTTAATCTCAATGGTGGTGACCCCATCTTTGAGCAGGCAACGAACGCGCTTCAGTGCTGATGCCAGCAACTGTTCTTCACTTGCTTCACGCGTGGCACGAACCGTACTGGCAATTCCGCCACCGCTGGCCGCGATCTCGGCATAACTGACACCTTGTAAGCGTTTTTCAAACTCAACACTACGGTTGCCGCCAAATACACTATGGGTATGACAATCAATTAAGCCGGGAGTCACCCAAGCGCCATTCAAATCAATAGTTTCGGAATAAGCATCGGCAGGAACATCGTCAAAGGTTCCAATCCAGTGGATGTGCTGCCCCGAAGTGACCATTGCAGCATGTTCGATACTGGAATATTGCCCATTTTGCATGGTGGCAATATGACAGTTTTTCCAAAGCTTTTTCATTCACATTTCCTCTCACTGCTCAGGCAGGATAAGTACCTGAGCAGTTTGATCTTTAGCTTTCCATTTCGATATTTTGTTGCAAGCTTACGCTTTCTTTTACCGTATCTTTCTTCGGCTTCACCCAGATGTTATAAGCAATCCAGAGTAGAACTAACCAGGTTGCACCGACATAAATTGCAGGTCGTGAGTCCGGGAAATACCCCATCATGGCTAAAATAAACAGCATGAACGCAATTGCAAATGCAGGGGCATACGGCCAGCCAATGACTGGGAAATCCAGTGCCTTGATTTCTTCTTTCGATAATTTACGACGCATCGCAACCTGAGAAAGTAGAATCATCAGCCACACCCAAACGGTTGCAAAAGTCGCAATTGAAGCAATGATGATGAAGACATTTTCAGGAATCAGATAGTTCAGCAAGACACCGATCAACAACACGCCTGCCATCACCACCACGGTCATCCAAGGCACACCATTTTTCGAAATTTTCTGGAATACTTTTGGCGCTTGTCCTCGGTTTGACATCCCGTACAGCATACGTCCGGCACCAAACACATCACTATTGATGGCAGATACAGCCGCTGTAATGACCACAATATTCAGAACGGTTGCCGCTGATCCAATGCCCAGATTCTCAAAAATCTGTACGAATGGACTGCCCTGACTACCAATCTGGTTCCACGGGAAAATCGACATCAATACAAAAATCGTCAGGACATAGAACAACAGGATACGTACCGGCACGGCATTAATCGCTTTTGGAATCGAAGTTTTTGGATCTTGCGATTCACCAGCAGTGATCCCGATAATTTCAATCCCGCCAAAAGCAAATACCACCACAGATAAACAGGCAACCAAACCTGCAATGCCATTTGGCATAAAACCTTCATGAATCCATAAATTTTGAATGCCTGTGGTAAAGCCACTGTGGTCCGCATGGAAACCGTAGAACATTAGCCCCAAACCACCAACAATCATGGCCACAATGGCAGTGACTTTGACGATTGAAAGCCAGAACTCAAGCTCGCCAAAGACCTTGACGTGAATCAGATTGATTGCACCCAAGAACATGATCAGTGACAAAATCCAGATCCAGCGTGGCACATCGGGATACCAGAATCCCATATAGATTCCGAATGCTGTCACATCGGCAAGCGCAACGATGATCATTTCGAAAACGTAGGTCCAGCCGGTGGTAAAACCTGCAAGCGGGCCAATATATTGAGAAGCATAATGACTGAATGAACCTGATACCGGGTTATGTACCGCCATTTCACCGAGTGCGCGCATCACGATATAAATTGCAATCCCTGCAACAATATATGCGAGTAATACAGACGGGCCTGCCATTTTGATGGCAGTGGCCGAACCGTAAAAGAGTCCTGTCCCAATGGCTGAACCCAATGCCAAAAAACGAATATGGCGGGTGTTTAGCCCCCGCTGTAATGTGGAGTGCTGTGACATTATAATCTCCAATCCTTGAGGAAATTTAGTTAGATTCGGCCACTCCATGTGACCGATTTATTGATCACACTTCAGACAAACTCGGTAATAGCTTCGGAATGAGTAATTCGTTCAGGCAACCACTCGCGAGCAATTCACTTGCCTGCTCGATATCTGGCGCAAAGAAACGATCTTCACTGTAGTAAGGCACTTGATCACGCAACACTTTACGCGCACGCTCAAGTTTTGGAGAACTCTTCAATCCTTCACGAAAATCAAGGCCCTGACATGCACCTAGCCATTCAACTGCAAGGATGCCGCGAACGTTGTCAGCCATATACCACAAGCGTTTCCCAGCATTCGGCGCCATGGAAACATGGTCTTCCTGATTTGCAGAAGTCGGTAAACTATCAACACTGGCAGGATGTGCAAGTGCTTTATTGTCACTTGCTAACGCAGCGGCTGTTACTTGAGCAATCATGAAGCCAGAATTGACTCCACCATTGGCAACCAGGAACGGCGGCAACTGTGACATGTGACGGTCCATCATCATGGAAATACGGCGTTCAGACAATGAACCGATTTCTGCGATCGCCAATGCCAGATTATCTGCTGCCATGGCAACAGGTTCCGCATGGAAGTTACCACCCGAAATCACATCGCCTTCAGCAGCAAAGACCAATGGGTTATCCGATACCGCATTTGCTTCGATTTCCAGTACTTCTGCCGCTTGACGGATCTGGGTCAAACACGCCCCCATCACCTGTGGTTGGCAACGTAGTGAGTACGGATCTTGAACCTTGCTGCAATCTTCATGTGAATGAGAAATTTCACTTGATTCAGTCAACAAGTCACGATAAGCCGCAGCCACATCAATTTGACCACGTTGACCACGCACTTCATGAATACGTGCATCGAATGGCGCGCGCGAACCCAGCATGGCTTCAACGCTTAACCCACCGCACACTGTTGCAGCAGCAAATAGATCTTCTGCTTCAAACAGACCACGTAAAGCATAAGCAGTTGAAACTTGCGTACCGTTTAACAGTGCCAAACCTTCTTTCGCCGCTAAGGAAATTGGCTCTAGACCCGCAATTTTAAGTGCTTCAACTGCCGGCAACCATTCACCTTTATAGCGTGCTTTACTTTCGCCTAATAACACCAAAGACATATGTGCAAGTGGTGCCAAGTCACCTGAAGCACCAACAGAACCTTTGAGTGGAATATGCGGATAAACTTCAGCATTGATTAAAGCCAAAATGGCATCAATCACTTTACGGCGAATCCCAGAAAAACCACGTGCCAAGCTATTTGCTTTAAGCAACATAATCAGACGTACCATCGCATCATCAAGTGGCTCACCTACGCCAGCAGCGTGTGACAGTACCAATGAGCGCTGTAACTGCTCAAGGTCTTCTGGTGCAATTTTGGTTGAAGCAAGTAAACCAAAACCTGTATTGATCCCGTAGGCTGTACGGCCTTCATTCACGATTTTTTCGACACAAGCAACACTTGCATTAATGCCAGCAGAAGCGCTGTCATCGAGTTTCACTTTGATTGGATTTAAATAAGCGTGGCGCAGATCTGCTAAGCTAAGTTTGCCGGGTTGAATTAGAAGTTCCATTATTGGCGTCCTGTTTTGCACTCTATTGTTCGCTTACGATGCTGTTTACACAATTGCAAAAAGCATCGTAATGTCCTTGTCTGTTTATTGCGTGATCATCGGCAAGTTCAAGCCTTGCTCTTTGGCACAGTCAATTGCGATGTCATAACCCGCATCGGCATGACGCATCACCCCTGTTGCAGGGTCATTGGTCAGTACACGTGCAATACGTGCTGCTGCTTCATCTGTACCATCACACACAATCACCACACCTGAGTGTTGCGAGAAGCCCATACCTACACCACCGCCATGGTGCAATGACACCCAAGTCGCACCGCCAGCAGTATTCAACAAGGCATTCAATAATGGCCAGTCTGATACGGCATCTGAACCATCTTTCATTGATTCGGTTTCACGGTTCGGACTAGACACTGAACCTGAATCCAGATGGTCACGACCAATCACGATGGGTGCTGACAACTCACCACTACGCACCATTTCATTAAATGCCAAGCCCAGTTTTGCGCGTAAGCCTAAGCCCACCCAGCAAATACGTGCTGGCAAACCTTGGAAGCTAATACGTTCACGCGCCATATCTAACCAGCGATGTAAATGTTCATCATCTGGAATGAGTTCTTTTACTTTAGCATCTGTCTTATAGATATCTTCCGGGTCACCTGACAGCGCAGCCCAACGGAACGGACCAATACCACGACAGAACAATGGACGGATATAGGCAGGAACGAAGCCCGGGAAATCAAAGGCATTTTCTACGCCTTCATCTTGTGCCATTTGACGGATGTTATTACCATAATCAAAAGTTGGCACACCCATTTTCTGGAAGTCCAGCATGGCTTGAACATGTTTCGCCATTGATTGTTTCGCTGCTTTCACCACCACTTCTGGCTCAGTTTTAGCACGCTGACGGTATTCTTCCCATGTCCAGCCAATTGGCAAATAACCATTCAATGGATCATGGGCGCTAGTTTGGTCAGTGACCATGTCTGGATGTACGCCACGACGAACCAATTCAGGTAAAATTTCAGCAGCATTGCCATGCAGTGCAATCGAAACCGCCTTACCTTCTTTGGTATATTTTTCAATACGCGCCAAAGCATCATCCAGATCAGTGGCTTGTTCATCGACATAACGGGTACGTAAACGGAAATCGATACTGCTTTGTTGGCATTCGATATTAAGTGAACATGCACCTGCAAGTGTTGCAGCCAAAGGTTGTGCACCACCCATACCGCCTAAACCAGCCGTTAATACCCAACGACCTTTCAAGTCACCGTTATAGTGCTGACGACCTGCTTCGACAAAGGTTTCATAAGTCCCTTGTACAATGCCTTGGCTACCAATATAAATCCAAGAACCCGCCGTCATCTGGCCATACATTGCCAAACCTTTCGCATCCAGTTCATTGAAATGTTCCCAGTTCCCCCAGTGTGGCACCAGATTCGAGTTGGCAATCAAAACACGCGGTGCATCTTTATGAGTTTTGAACACACCCACTGGCTTACCCGATTGAACCAATAAAGTTTCATCTGTTTCTAAATTCTTTAGTGTTTCAACAATCTTGTCGAAACATTCCCAGTTACGTGCAGCACGACCGATACCACCGTAAACCACCAGTTCTTTTGGATTTTCTGCGACATCAGGATCTAGGTTATTCATCAACATACGCAGTGGCGCTTCTGTTAACCAGCTTTTGGCATTGAGCTGTGTACCACGCGGTGCGCGAATTTCTACATCACGAAATTTTGTTGTCGTTGTTGTCACAATCGGACTCCTTCCATTGAGTTTGAACCAGCAAATTAATCTGCTTTTACTGTATAGCAATGTATTAACTTGTATATACATCCATATACTACACAAAACTTTTATATTGAAAAGATGCTTTTCAATTCTTTTATGAAAATAAATTACAAGCCAATGAAATAAATAGATTTATTTTTTGATCAACAATAAAAAACACATACAACCTGGGGTCATATGTGTTTTTTAAAAAGTCTAAAAATTAGATTTTTGTGAGCTCAATGAGACAAGTCTGCTTTAAAAACTGTGACTTTATAAGCAATTTTTTTAATGTTTTTTGCTGCTCAATCTTGAGGCTTTGCTGGTGTGCCAAATGAAAAACCTGCTGATCAACTTCAATTTCCAAGGGTTCTGGACTCTGATTAAAAATAAAAATCAGATCGGCTGAACTGAACAGCTCAGTGCTGGCTGACTCAAACAGCCATTGGTAGCGAGAACCCCATTTTTCAGGATTATAGATCAGATTAAAGTCCCGAATTGGCCCGTCGATCAGTTTACAGCTAGTCTTTCGATCGCCACTAAATTGCGCAGATTGTAAAGTTTTCAGATGTTCGGAATCATCTTCAATATTCAATACAATGCCAACACCTTCCAATACCGTGAGGATACGCTGCATGCCCTTAAATAGGGAAAAATCTCCTGGATTTTTAACATCCGCCATGGATATACGCCAATCAAACGTATCCAGACTGTCACCGTCACTTCGGGCAAGTTCAATGGTATAACCCGCCCCGTTCTTCCATAGCATCTGCTGATAATCAGCTGTGTCTAAGTGCTGAATCATTGGGTAAATTTACCTTCCAGATAATAACGACTACCCGGATAAATCAAACGTGCACTGGAAATCAGCTGTTTATTCGACCAGGTACGGCGACGAATCAACAGACAAGGTTCAGTCTTATTAATTTTCAGCCATTTACATTCTTGTGCTGAAGCAAGAATCGCTGTCACCACATGCTCACCTTCCGTCACCGGTGCTTTCGACATTAAATACGCATTGGGTGTAATGCTTTTAAAATCTTGTGCCAAGTAATCTGGAATCAACATCGGATCGACCAGTCGATCTTCAATCTGAACAGGTACATCATTTTCATAATGCACGATGATCGAGTGAAAGAGCTTTTGCCCTTCCCGAATCTGCATCAGCATACTTTGTTCAGCATTGGCCTGAATCTGTTCCAGCACCAAGACTTCGGCATGATGCTTGTGATTTCGGGCAATAATTTCTTCTGCAATATTATTCACATGGAATAAAGCAGTTCGGCCTTGTCCTTCTGCAACAAAAGAACCGACACCTTGTATACGCACCAATAAACCTTCGCTGGTCAGTTCGCGTAAAGCCCGATTCACGGTCATGCGACTACAGCCCAGTAAATTGACCAATTCACTTTCTGAAGGAATCTTTTTATTAACAGTCCAGCTTCCCTCATAAATCTTTTGTGAAATCATTTGTTTCACACGTAGATACAAAGGAACCGGACTATCTTCTTCTAAGGACAAATCTAAATCGTTTTGCTTTGTCGCTCTTGACATTGGCTAAAACTCATACTAAATATTCTAAGTCATTGTATATTGAAATGAGGCAAATTGTATATACAAGCCTATACAAATAAATGATATGTTTTTAATTATGCACCAAGACTAAAATTGTCTTACCACATTATTATCTTGATTAGATTATAAGCTGATCACTTTGATTTATCACCCCATCCTTATCGCTAGAAAAGCTGTAGGGATACAAGATACATTCAACTCTTTATAATAAATTTGATTATATCTTGCGCTGAACGATACATATCCCTTTCATCCAGCCCTGAAAAAATGCTCCATTTTTGACAAACTTATTATAATCCTCCTTATTATGTTGAAGGCGTTCAAAACCATCTTGTAATATAATTTCAACGGCATCCAGACTATCGTAAACTGAGTTTAAGCCCATATTGTTATAAGCCGCAGTAACCGTTAAAAAAGCATCTTCATGGCTGAAACCATGCTTAATTCTATTTGTATAGTAGTCATATAGAAAATTACAGAATGTTTTTACCTGCTTGTTATATTCACGTCGCTCTGTATCAGTCGCTGTAAGTTTCTTTCTTTTATAGAACTCTCTGTCCTTCTCGAGTATTGTCAGTCGATCAAGTTCTTTTTTTTCTTCGACCTCTTTTAATTTTTGGTCAGTAATCTGTTTAATCCGCTCAAGCTCTTCTTCTCGTTCTTTCCGTGCTTGTTCTTCCTGCTCCTTTCTTATTTGCTCTTCTTGTTGAACTTGCTCATAGTAAAGCTGATTTCTAAATTCTTTTTCATCTGAGACACCCATACAACCACTCAGTATATAGACGTAATAAAAATCCTCTTGATAATCTTCATCGCCTGACGCGAGATAGGATGCCCCATCGACATACATAAATGGTGTAAAACCGACATAACCTCCAAAAGCATTTTTTGCATTTACCTCACCACAGACAGCCCTTTCTCCTCTTAAATTCTTCACTACTCGAATATGTTGGAATTGTGCTGATCTCGGATCTTTTATACTATCTCTAATACTTTGCTTAGCATTTTTAATAAGAGATGTATTATTTGCATAAGTAATTGTAGGAATAGTGATTAAAACAGCAAGAGTAAGTTTTTTAAGCATGACTTATAATAAAAATCTATGTGATCTAGAAAGTATAAATGATTTTCCCAAAAATAAACTTAAGTTACCTTTTTTTAAATCATATTGAATTTTTTTCAAATCAATCTACATTATTTCGGATGCTCGTCCTAAAATAATATAGATTGATTTTCATCATACCTTGCAACTTTGAAAACCGGGTCAGTTATCTAGCCTAAAAGAGTTTTAACTTATACCGTATATCGTTTGCTTAACCCCCATTCAGCCAAGATACGGCGATACATGGCCGAAGAACGGTCTGCTTCAAAATGTGCTTCCATACTCATATCTAAAGGTAATTCTTCTGGCTTTTGCGCCTCCACCATCTCCTGATCTTCGGCAAAAATCTGCGCATTAAAATCATAGACAGCCTGTAAGTCTCCCGTGGTATCGAAATTACGAGTTAACGGTACAAACAAACGAGTCTTATTATGTGAGATCGGACAACAGGCATTTAAAATCTTGAGTACGCCTTCATTTGGAAAATGAATGGTCAATACTGCCGAAAATGGCGGATAAACATCAAAGATGCGTTCCCAAACAAAATCATCGGGTGCTAGGTGCTGCATCCCATGCGGGTAGTTGCTGACATTACTGGTGTAGTTTGTATGTAAGCCATAATCGGTACGTTCAGTCGAATATTTAGGTACCACAGGATTATGTCGATCAGCAAAGGCCTGATGATGCACCCAAGCAAAGTGTGCCACATCAATAAAGCCTTCCAGTTGACGACCGCTTGAACCTGCAATATCCACAGATGGCGGTAAAATGGCTTGATGCCCTTCCTGTTCCCATGTGTCCAACACAGGAAAATTAGCCAAGCTCTCATCTCTGCCGAGAATACTGGTCCAGACCAATCCATATTTTAAAACCACAGGAAACTTGGTCAGCGAAAAGCGCTCTGAGATTTTAGTTAAATCAGGTTGCGCTGGGATTTTAGAGCATTTGCCATCTTCGTTAAAATGAAGTCCATGATAAGGACAAATCAAAGTGTCTCCCTCAACCCAGCCTTTACTCAAAGGCACACCACGATGCGGGCAAATATCCCGAGCTAAATGAATCTGCCCTGTTTCGGTCTTATACAAAGCTAGATTCATATCCAGTAAGGTGACTTGCTGCGGTTTACTGCTCACATCTTCGATACGTGCCACGGGATACCAATGCTGCGCAAGAATCTGCCAGTCCTGATCATCAAATTGGCTATGACATGGCTTATCGGGAAGATTGATGAATGGAATTGCGTTCATATCCTGTGCTCATTTTTAAGATTTTTCTCTTCATGAGCAGTGTGGAATAGATCAATATTTCCGTCTATTAGAATGATTTATATGCATCATTCTAAAAATTAGAACAGGCTGGGCACTAAAATTGCTTTTGTATTAAAACCTGCTTTACCTCAAGTGAGTTTACAATGGCATTGCCATTTTCACGCTTTGCTGATTATTTTATTGCCGTTGCCAAAACAGGCAGTTTAAGAAAAGCGACCGATCAACTTTTTATTTCTGTCTCCGCGGTACATCGGCAGATCGTGCTGGCAGAAGAAGAACTCGGCGTGGCTTTATTTGAACGTTTGCCCAGTGGACTGAAGCTGACTTTGGCTGGTGAATTACTCTATGCCGATCTACGCAGCTGGCAAAAAGAGTTTCAAGCTACACAAAAGCGTTTAAATGAAATTCAGGGTTTACAGCGCGGTTCCATTGATTTTGGAATGATTGCAGCGCTCAGTGAAAGTTTTGTCAGTACCGTGATGCAGTCGATTGCTCAGCAATATCCATGGATTAATTTTAAGCTTCGAGTCTTGGACAGTGAGCGTATTGCTGATCTGGTAATCAATGCTGAACTCGACTTTGGCTTGATACTGAATCCCAAACATCAGCACCAATTACAGATCAGCGCCTTTATTGAAATGCCCTTGGGTTTCGTGATTCCCAAACAGCATGCTTTAGCCCATAAAGAAAAAATCTACTTTTCCGATACGCTGGAGTTCAATCATATTGTTGCTGCCGAACCATTGATTATTCATGATCATGTGCATGCACTCTATAAAAAGCATGACTTCAACCCAGCGCACACAATCGAATGTAATGATATCCGTATGATGGTCTCATTGCTTAAGCAAAACTTAGGCATCAGCATCATGAGTTATCTGGATGCAGCCCCATATATTGAAAATGGTGCTTTTGAGTTTAGAACAATCAATGACCACGGCCTTCATCCGATTACGGTTGCACTTTGTACTGCACCAAAACGGCAACTTTCCCGGATTGCGCAAATCATGATGAATCAAATCATTAACGAGATGGAGGCACTAAAATCGCGCATGCAAAACAATATTCATCAATAACATGGTCTTTTCGCACCAAAAAAAACACACAAGCCATTGATTTAAATAAACATAGTGTTTGACACCCGAAGATTCAATCGGGTAAGTTGATGTGAAGATTCACCTTTTTCACGATTCAGGCATTGCTATGGTTTGGTCCAGTACAGACGCTCATTTAACAGCAGATTATCCACGCGATATGGTCGGTTATGCCGATCAACCGCCTCATGCCCAGTGGCCCAATCAAGCGAAAATCGCGGTGCAGTTTGTACTGAATTATGAAGAAGGGGGTGAAAAACATATTCTGCATGGCGATGAAGGTTCGGAACAGTTCTTGTCTGAAATCAGTGGCGCAGAAAGTTATCCTGCACGGCACCTTTCGATGGACTCGATTTATGAATATGGCTCACGAGTCGGTTTCTGGCGCATTCAGCAGGAGTTTGCCAAGCGCCAATTGCCCATAACCATTTTTGCCGTTGCGATGGCTTTACAACGTAATCCGCTGGTGGTCGAAGCCATCAAACAACACAACTATGATGTGGTCTCACATGGCTTACGCTGGATTCATTATCAAAATATGGATATTGAAACCGAGAAACAACATATGGATGAAGCCATGCACATCCTTAAAGATTTGTTTGGTGAAATGCCGACAGGCTGGTATACAGGCCGTGATAGCCCCAATACCCGTCAATTATTGGCAGAATATGATCAGGTGCAATATGACAGTGATTATTACGGTGATGACTTACCTTTTTGGACAACACTCCGCAATGCAGCAGGTGCAACCCGTCCGCATTTAATTATTCCCTATACACTTGATACCAATGATATGAAATTTGCATCCCCTACGGGTTTTAATCGTAGTGAGGATTTTTTTGAATATTTAAAAGATGCTTTTGACGTCCTCTATGCAGAGGGAGCAACTTGTCCGAAAATGCTTTCTATCGGCATGCATTGCCGCATTTTAGGACGTCCTGCCCGCTTTAAGGCATTACAACGTTTCCTAGACTATGTGCAAAATCATGATCGGGTCTGGATTTGTACCCGTCAGCAAATTGCTGAGCATTGGTATAGACATCATCCTTTTCAAACTTAAGTTTATTAAAGCGTCATAAGGTGTCGTATATCCGATTTAAATAATTTATCCAAACAAAATAAGTTTTAAGCTACTCCTTTAGAATAAGGAGATGATCAGGATGAAAGTACAATATTTTGCAGCGAGTACATTAGATGGATTTATTGCGACCGAAGACGATTCTTTAGAATGGTTATTTACATTAAGCGGACTAGATAACTCAAGTTATCCAACCTTTATTGCAAATGTTGGTGCTTTGGTGATGGGCTCAGCAACTTATGAGTGGATATTGAATAACGCAGAGCAAGTTGCTGCCGAAACAGGTTCACCTTGGCCCTATACCCAGCCAGCCTGGGTGTTTTCCAGCCGTAAACTGCCCCTAATTGAAGGAGCAAATATCCATTTTGTGCAAGGTGACATCACTCCTGTTTATGCTGAAATTCAATCCATCATTGTGGATAAGAATATCTGGGTTGTAGGTGGTGGCGAATTGGCTGGCCAATTTTATGATGCCAATTTGCTTGATGAACTCATTATACAAATTGGTTCAGTCACACTTGGGAAAGGAAAAGCACTATTTCCCCGACGAGTACTTGCGCCAACGCTTAAATTAATCTCCGTTCATCACATGGGGGAAGGTATGGTTGAATTACATTATACCGTTGAACCCATATAAAATTAGCCAGATGTTGAATGCTTTAAATGATCTATTGCCTTAAATGATTTATTTATCTACCTTACTAGAGAACAGCAAAGCAATTGGCAAGCCCCTCAACTCAGTCGAAACAACCCATTCTGTTAAATAAAATGGGTGATTCGGAAGAATTTTCCAATCTTTTAGCTGATACAATTTTATGACCTGATTGCGAATCGACAACATGTGTCTATACGGCATTTCTTAATGCCCAAATGGAAAATAACTAAAAAGGAAGAACACTTATGGCGCTTATTTCATGCCCCGAATGCAGCAGTCAGGTTTCGACCCAAGCCACCTCCTGCCCGCATTGCGGTTATCCGCTGCAGACCCAACGTCACACGCCCGAGTCAGGGGCATTACAATCACCGCATGTCTTGAGCCGCGCCATCATGGCACTCGGTGCTTGGCTGGTCACACCCTGGATCGCGCGACTTCTGCTCGGACTAGCGGTGCTTGTCTTCGCCTATTTTTTGCTCAAGAGTAAATAAATGATCTTAATGAAACAACTACATCATCTTGTTGTGGAGTTGTACACGTGATTTTTATTAAGCAACATAGGCATTTGAAGGATTTAAAGCGACTTAATTAAAACAAAACTCGGTCAACATATAAGTAGAGTAATTAGACATGTTTTCAATGAACAGGTTCATGGTGTTGGGAATGGCATTGCTCGCTTGCTCCTGCACGAAGTCACCCTCGGCTGACGAGGAAAAGACCAATGATGCGACTGCAAAAACAGCCAAAGTCGCAGCCAAGTCCGCCGGGGATGTCGACTTCCCGGTGATCCCGCAAATCGTCGTGCCAGAGATCATCGGCATTGGCCCGGCCCAGCGAGCACTGGAAGCATCAATGCAAGACATCATTGATCCGGTTGCTGGTATTAGCGTTAAGCCCGCTCACTGTGCGACCGACGGCGCATTACTCAACGATGCAGGCATCACCAGCATGGATGCGCAAGGCAATCTATCGCGTAACGGTAATGAAGGCATCTTCCATATCAACGCAGATGGCAGTGGCACCGCCAACTATGAAGGCGGCGTCATCGTCGTCAACGCAGACGGTAGTGGTACAATCAACGGTAATGGCGACGGTGGTGCTGACGATGGGATCATCTCGGTCGAGGCCGACGGCTCGGGCACGTATAACGGCAAGTACGGCATCATCGTGCTGGACGGCAAAGGTGGCGGTACCTGGAACGGTGAACATGGTGTGATTCGCAACGAAGGTGATGGTTCAGGTAGTTGGAACGGTCCGCAAGGCATTGTCACTATCAATGCCGATGGCAGCGGTACCTGGAACGGCCCACACGGGTTGGTGAGCAACGATGGCAAAGGCAGCGGCAGTATAGGTACACCAGCACGTCAAGTGAAAATGGCACCAATTCCCAAGGTCGCGCCAGCTGGCAAGTTTCCGCCGTTAAAAAAATTCGCTCCATCAGGCGCGCCATGCGGGTTCATCATCACTCTCAATGATCAGGTGTTGTTCGATTTCGACAAGTCGGATATCCGTCCTGACGCAGCGAAGGTGCTGGACAGCTTAGCCGTGGCCTTGCAGAAAGTACCAGCCAAGGCAATCGAAATTCGCGGTCATACCGATGCCAAGGGTAGTGACGCCTACAATCTGGATTTGTCCGAGCGCCGTGCCAAATCAGTGGGCATGGCCTTGCGCCAGCGTGGTGCCGCAGCTGCCGCCAGTACACATGGTTACGGCGAGTCGCAGCCAGTGGCGCCCAACGAGGTCAGCGGCCAAGACAATCCCGCCGGCAGACAGTTGAACCGACGGGTGGAAATCTTCGTGCGCACTTGATGATGCCAGCAGGCAACAATGGTCACGTTTTATGCTCGTAAGCGCATTGCAATAGCTCAGTATTGCAATGCGCATTTGATGAACGATTAAACCTTGGATCTTATCTCTATAAATTCCAATCTAACAACTACTTAACAATAAGCGCAACAAGTTAGCTGAATGATCACTTTAAAGATACCAACGAATGCGCTAGGTATCTCATGCTACGATATCTCAACTTTGGCTTAGGCTATTCTTGCCATTCCCATACTCCGCTGTTGTAACAACTTCACCGCTTGCTTGGCTTGCCAAGCTAACTCCATCATATCCAGATCAGGAATCTGATCATTTTCCATCACCATTTTCCCTGCTACAAACATCGCCTTAATGTGCGCGCGTCCACCACTTGCCACAGGTCCAATCGCCATATCATGTAATCCAAAATAACGAGGATCATCTAA
This sequence comes from Acinetobacter sp. WC-323, assembly GCF_000314615.1. Classification (NCBI taxonomy): domain Bacteria; kingdom Pseudomonadati; phylum Pseudomonadota; class Gammaproteobacteria; order Moraxellales; family Moraxellaceae; genus Acinetobacter; species Acinetobacter sp. WC-323. The sequence goes on along the minus strand of NZ_AMZS01000026.1, from coordinate 40,696 downwards.
GGCTGGTTTAATAAACTGCGTGGTATAAGCGGTTTTCCAATTGGTTTGAGCTTTGAGTAAACCGGCGTTCACCATAAAATCTCGCGTTGCTTTCCAACGTGCATCTGTCATGACACCAATGCCTTGAGTTTTGGCATCTCCACCATCAATCAACTTCAATTTGCGCATTTGCCCGACTGCAAAAGTGAGTAGTTCATCATTCATATTCGGGTTTTCTTTTTTAATGATGCTATTGCCCAAACGTGGATCGGCTAAGTAGTTTTTCCATCCCTCCATAGACGCCTGAACAAAACGGCGCAGCACATCAGGTTTGTTTTGAATGACATCATTGCGGGTCACTAAAATACCGCCATAAGCGGGATAACCCGCATCAGCAAATAAAAAGAAATGACTCGAAGGTTCTGCTTTTTTGGCCTGAAAGACTTCAGAGGTCGCATAGGCTTGTTGTGCGACATTTTTACCTGCTAAGAATGGCTGCATATTGAAGGTATACGGGCGAGCCTGTGCGGCATCTAATTTATATTTGCCTTTTAACCAAGGCCACCAGCTTGCTTGTCCGCTGGTCGAAACCAGAATGGTTTTGCCTTTGAGTTCGGCCAAAGACTTTACATCGCTGTGAGTGAGCACGCCTTGAGGATCAAACTGGAATGGTGCTGCCACCGCTTTGATGGGAAAGTTGCTTTCGATGCCTTTTAAGACCTGTAGGTCATAATTAATAATAATATCGGCTCGCTTGGACAATAATAAGCTCATGTTATTGACCTGTGGCCCACCGATTTTGATATCGACATCAAGTCCGTATTTTTTATAAATTCCTTGTGCCAGTGCCTGATAATATCCACCTTGCTCGGCTTGCGCATACCATGTGGTTTGTAAAACAAGTTTATCGGCTGCAAAACTGGTTGAGCTGATAACTGTTGCCAACCCCAATAACGCGCCCGCAATTACAGTACGTCGCCCTTTGCCTACATAGTGCTGAATATTCATAAATAAGACCCCTAAATCTGTATGGATTCATCTTGCTATTCTTTTAAGGGGGTCAATCAATGTATAAGTTACACATTTCTCTCAAAACCAAATCAATTGGCTTTGTCCCCGAAAGAGGAACAGCAAACGCTGTAGAGCAATGTCCCGTATGTTCACAACATACTGACCGCTTATACTCAATCATGATTTAGCAAGCTCTGTGCCAAGATTGATTCCACCTTGTTTTTATTGGTAATTCTCTAGGTCGGATTTATTTTTAATTGTTCTAAGATGAATAAACTGTATTGAGTCTTTGGTTTTGAGTGCAGTTTTATGGTGCATTCAGTACGTGCAGCTGCACCTTAAATGAACTACCTACTGGACAAATAAATATTTTAAATCGCCATGTTGCATATCAACAATTGTTCTGAAACAGGGTAAAAGTTGCCATCAAGTTCCCGACACACATTCCTCAAAGTATCCATCAATCGTCACTATAGCGGGTAAAAAATCCAAATGTTGTGATGACTCAAAGATAATCATTATATTGATCCGATTATCTTCACCACCAAAATAGTTTTCATCGGAAACCTCTATTTCACAAGGGGAAAGATACTGCCAGATATGATGCACATCAGAACCAAAGTCGCTTGGAAGAAGTTCACAATCCTCAAAAACATCAACCATTGCCTTACTTGCCAATGTCTTGATGGACGCGGCATCAGAAAGCAAACATGTCATTGCTGCAATCTGTGCATCTGTTGGACCATTACGTTTTGCTCGAACAATCACTCTAAACATCCCTTCGAATGCCCCAAGTTCAACTTCTCCCAACCAATGTGCACTGCCATATTTCAATATTCCTAATGGTGGACAATTCACTGTATGCTGATTAAATACGCTCATTACTGTCCTTTCTTGCAGATAGCTTAACCATTGAGTTAATTTTACGGTTAGTTATAGCTCAAAGTTCAGGCCGATTTTAACATCAATCTATTTCACTTTATAAACTGGCACAAAAACTGCTTCACCCTTTATGTCAGAGTAGAAGCGTTCAGCATAGTCAGTCACATCGGCTGTTATGTGGGTCATTGCTCAGAAATCAGCTTAGGCTCTTCATCAGAACGATCTTTTGAAGGGAATGCAGCTTTTTTTTGAATGTGACCCCGTCTCTTTCAATTCATTTGATTGGGTCACGGTTTATCCAGAAGATGAGGTTGAAATATGAATAGCGCCAACATGTCTGCATTAGCGGAAAATGACTACAGCTTAGAAGAACTGCAAAAAGAAGCGCGTATGGGCGCTTTAGGTCAAGAGACCTTTGAACGTGAAGTTCGGGTGATTGATTTATCCAACTTTGAACAACGTAAATATGAAATTGCCGAACAGCTTTGGGCAGCAGCAACGGATATTGGTTTTTTTCAGGTCTCGCATCATGGTATTCCACTTGAGCAAATCCAAACAGCTTTCGAGATGACACAACAGTTTTTTGCTCTACCTGAATCGGTCAAAGCGCGTTACCCGCTCAATCGCAATGCAGGTTGGGAAAGTAAGGCGCAGGTTCGTCCATCAACCAGTACCCCGGATCAAAAGGAATCTTACCAAATCACTCGCCCACGTATGGACGGGCTTTATCCAACCGAGCAAGAGCTACCTAATTTTAAAAATACCATGCTGGAATTTGAGCAGGCCTGCTGGCACGTGGGTATGAAAATACTCTGCTGCTTTGCTTATAAACTGGGTTTTGCCGATAATTTCTTTACGCTGGCGCATGATCCGGAACAAGACAGCTATCAAAGCACTTTAAGAATGTTGCATTACTATGCTATTGATCCTGCTTTAAAAGATCAATTGGGGCTATGGCGTGCCGGTGCACATACCGATTTTGATTGTTTAACCTTGTTGTTTCAACGTAATGGTCAAGGTGGTCTGCAAGTGTGCCCAGGTAAAGATATGGAACAGCAACAATGGACCAGTATCGAACCACGAGATGATGTGATCACCTGTAATATCGGCGATATGTTGATGCGTTGGAGTGATGATCAATTACCTTCTAATTTCCACCGAGTCAAAAATCCAGAAGCAAATGAGTATCAAGGAGCGCGATATAGTCTGGCGTTCTTCTGCCAAGCCAATGAAGATGTGCTGATTGAAAGCCCACAAAAGAAATATCCAGCAATTACAGCGAAGGAATATTTAAAACAACGCATCAGTGCGAATTTTAAAGGGAAATATTAATCGTTGATTCCTTGTAGACAGAGGCAGAGGGTCTCTGTCTGCCATTAAAAAATTATCGATTTATTTTTCTCGTTTCTAATCTTTTCCGTGATCTCTTCTTAGTTCTTTTAGGTATCACTTTTTGGGGAATAATAATTTTTCCCGTGCCTAATCCTCGGAAAAAATAGTTAACAAGATAAATAAATAAAAAACCAAAATAAAAAAATGGGAATATGGTAAAGACACTAAACGTACTTTCCCAAAAAAGTACACCAATCCGATAATTATAACCTAACTGGATAAGTGCACCTCTACGACTCCCATCCTGAAAGGAGATATTTTCCAAAAGAAAATGGCCCATCCCCATGATAAAGCAGAATAAAAATATCCCTGAAACAATCGTTTTTTTAATCCATGGCTTCTCCAGCCAAGGATATTTCTTCGATGCCTCAAACTCAGCCTGAAAAAACTTACTATAAATTTTTTCCTGAAACGCCTTGTTCATGCCTACTTTCTTAATAAATAACAGGCACATGTAACAGCCCGCGACAAAAGTTAAAATAGTAAAATAAATACTTGAAAGAATAGTAAAAAATGGCAATGGACCTTTAGTCCCCACCGTAATCAACATCTGCTCTGTGATATAACGATAAATCTCAAATTGCCACTGATTGCGTGGATATGCTGGAAATAAAAATAAGGGTAAAACAAATACGATAATCCAAAAAGCAATCTGTAATTTCGCTTTTCTTTTTTCTTTAGCTTGTTGTTCAAGCGCCAAACGTCTTTGTTCTAATTTTTCTTGCTTCTTTTGCTTGGTGTGCTGCTCAAGCAATTCTCTTGCTACATAACGTTTTGTTGACATAGAAAATCAATATTTATGTTTTATATAAAAATCTTAATTAGAAAATAATAAGGATACGCGAATATTCTTACGATCAAGAATTCTAGATTAAAATGAACAACCTTCCAATATTTTAAAGTACATATCTTCTTTTTATAAAACTTGTACAGTCAGAGATTAACGATCTCTGACTGTGCTAAAGCTTCACTGATCCATAAAGGTTGAGATAAATGATACACATCACAATTACTGCCGCCACCAATACGATCGACCACGAGAAAATCACTATTGGCTTCCAAAGTAATTAAAGGGTGGTGCCATATACCCTGATGATAAGTAATCCCCTGTTGTCCGTTACTCATAAATGCATAAATCCTTTGTTCATCGGGACGATCCTGATCAAAAGGTAGCGCCACAACAATAATAAATTTCTGCTGCTGTAAAGGAATAAAGGACTGCGAACCATACGGATGCCGTTCCAGCATCTCAATTTGAAATGGAATCTGAGTTGCAAATAAATTGTGAAAAATGCTCATCCCAACAGCAACATGATCACCTGAAATTTGTGCCAGTGATAAGGCGTGATAACGCTCAGTGAGTCCCTGATTAATCGGGATAAAGTCTTTGCCGCTCTTTTCAATGACCTCACCAAAAGCAGCAAAACTGTCCTGAGTTAAAGGCTGGATTACAATATTTTTTTCATGCATAGGTGGATTCTCTTCTATTTCTTATCAGCCTCATGGGGTCACAATGAGGCCATTTACTCATGAGAAATTATTTAACCGCTTTTCCCCATAAACGAATCCGGCTAATCCCACCATCGGGAATCATATTGACGCGGATATAGTTCACTTTTTGATGTTGCAGTACTTCTGCAACATATTCATGAATATGGTCCATAGTCAAAGGCTGCTGTTCCAATAAAAAAGGCCAGAACATACTTTGCGGAATCAGTTGTGCATCGGTTGCATTTTCAATATAAGCGGCTTGAATCGAACAAAATGCGGGGAAATTTCCTTTAAAAAATGCGGTATCGACTTCAATTTTTTCAACGAATCCAGATTGTCCCAAAGCAATAATGCACCAGTCAAAACCAGGGGCACGGCGACGTTTGGTCTCCCAACCATCGCCCATATTTAAGCCGCGATCCGGACTGAGCAGATTATTCGGATGACCAAAATGCGCATCGCTAAAGGCCACAATACGCCCGCCATTTTTTAAACCAATCAAGTCCATCTGCCGAGTTGTATCGACATGTTCGAGCACCACACGGCCATACACCCTTAAACGTGCAATCCCACCATCAGGGAAAATATTAATACGAATATGGGTAACTTTCTGAGCAGCGCAGTCGAAAAAATGATGCTGATCCGGAGATAAAACCGAGTTTTCTAATAAAGCAGTCCAGCTGATCCCTTCCAGTTGATTATCTGGTGCATAGCAACCCTCAATGGAAGCAGAGGCTGGATAATTGCCTGTAAAGAATGAGGTATCAATATCAAATCCAGATACAATCCCCGTTACGCCTAAACGAACAATACACCAGTCATAGCCAGACTCACGTTTGCGGCGGGTCTCCCATCCATCCATCCATTTGCCATTGTCATCATATTTTCCTTCAATGAATTGAGCGGGTGCACTTTGCAACATTCTTGCAGCTTCTGCAAAAAACTCATCGGAACAACTCACAATATTTGCACCAATTCTGGCATCAGCGAGATTGGTTAACGCTTGCAAATGGGTCGGTAAAGCTACGGTTTTAGCAATATGCACTGTCATTGATCGTTCCTGAAGGTTTAATTTCTATTCTATTATGCAAAATCCAGTCCAACTGGTCTGACCTGTTGTTAAAAATATAGCGATTTTTGATCGACAGCACCAACAAAAAGATGAATTTTGTGTAGAATCAAACTGTTTATTTTGATCTTTAAGGCGTGTTGCTTATGAGTCCACAAGCTCTGCTCAATGGAAAATCATCTCAGGTGACTGAGCAAGCGGTGGAAGTGATTCATCAACGCATTCAACAAAATACCTATCCTGTCGGTTCTGCCTTACCCTCACAACGTGATCTTGCCCTCCAGTTGGGCATCAGCCGTGCTTCGTTACGCGAGGCCCTCACCCGTCTTGCCGCTTTAGGATTATTGGAAATCAAGGCAGGTAAAGGGGTTTATGTGATTTCACAACACAGTCAGGCCGCCGAACAATGGGATGGCGAACACCGTGTTTCGCTTAAAGATTTCTATCAATTACGCTATGTACTGGAGGGTTTTTGTGCGCTGTTGGCCTGCGAATATTTAACTGAACAGGATAAGTCGACCTTACAGCAACATTACCAGTCACTAGCCTCTGCAATTCAGGCACAGAACTGGCAGGCAGCCTCTGAGGCAGATTATGCCTTTCATCAGCATATTATTGAACTTAGTCATAATCAATCGATTATTCAAACACTTAAAATGCATACTGAATGGATTAAAAAAAGCCAGATCCTGCCTTTTGTCCAGCCGAATCTGGCATTTAAAACTATTCAAGAACATGAATTCATTCTGCAAGCCTTATTTAATCAGGATGCAGCTGCGGCTGAAAAAGCCATGCAAGCGCATATTATTGGTGCTGCGCAACGTGCGGGTGTGTACTTTGCTCGGCATAACAGCTCAATCTAAGTATCAAAATTAAATCTGCACCACTTTGCCCCATGCCTTGAACCATATCCATGCAGACTTCCCTTTTATGCTTTTTAATAAAGCAAACCATCTGGTATGACCAGTAAAACCAGTTGATAAAATTGGCACACTTCTCGCTTAGAACTGTTTAGAAACTTATTTATATCTTTAGGGTCTGAACGATGAATATTGCGATTGTAGGTGCAGGTATGGGCGGTTTGACTGCTGGTATCGCATTAAAAAAATTTGGACATCAAGTCACGATCTATGAACAGGCAGCCGAAATATTACCTGTCGGTGCAGCCATTTCACTTTGGTCAAATGGAGTCAAGTGCCTGAATTATCTAGGCCTAACCGATCAAATTCAGGCGCTCGGCGGGCAAATGGAATCTTTGGCTTATATTGACGGACTAAGCCAACAAACCATGACCCAATTTAGTTTAACGCCTTTATATAAAGAAGTCGGGCAACGCGCCTACCCGGTCGCCCGGGCCGATCTACAACACTTATTAATGCAGCAATTTGGTCTGGCAGATATCAAACTGGGCATGAAAATGACAGCGATTGAAAGCCATCAAGATGAGGTCACCCTTCATTTTCAGGATGGCTCACAAGTCCGGGCTGATTTACTGATTGGTGCAGATGGTACACATTCTCTCACCCGACAATTTGTACTGGGCTATCAAGTCGAACGCCGCTATGCGGGTTATGTCAATTGGAACGGTCTGGTTGATATTGATGAAGCCATTGCACCTGCCATGCAATGGACCACTTATATCGGTGAAGGCAAACGTGTGTCGCTGATGCCGGTGGCTCAAAATCGTTTTTATTTCTTCTTTGACGTTCCTTTAGCAGCTGGATTGGAAAATCGACGTGAACACTATAAGCAAGATCTCAAAACTCATTTTAGCGGCTGGTGTGAACCTGTACAAAAACTGATTGAACATTTAGATGAGCAAAAAACCAATCGTGTCGAAATCCATGATATTGAACCGTTTATGGACTTCTACAAAGGACGTGTAGTGCTGTTAGGTGATGCAGCGCATAGCACCACGCCAGATATTGGCCAAGGTGGCTGCCAGGCCATGGAAGATGCGATATATCTCGCCCGTGCCTTGCAAATCAATACCTTCGGTCTGGAAGATGCTTTGGCGCGTTATCAAAACAAACGTAATGAACGCACACGGGAAATGGTCTTGAGAGCACGTAAACGTTGTGATGTCACCCATATGAAAGATCCGCAGGTGACTGAAGAATGGTATCAATCGCTCTATCAGGAGCAAGGGTCACACATCATGCAAGGCATCATCAGTAATATTATCGGTAATCCACTGGATTAAGTCTTTTTGTTTTTAACTACCCCCTATCTAGGGGGCTTTTTTTAGCTTTTTGATCATAAAAAAATGCACACCTCTTGTGAGGTATGCATTAGCTACAATAGCTCAATCAATTAAAACTTATAACTCAACGCAAAACGGTTTTGTAAAAAATTCTTGTCATAGCGTGGCGAAGTCTGAATACCCGCAAAATTACTGACACTAAAACCTTTTAGCGCCCCTGTAAAATTATAAATACCGAATAGCATATATTCAGATTGATTACGGCTGGCAACTTGTTCTGCTTCCTTTAAGTCCATAAAAGAATAACGTGCACCAGCAATGAGCTGATCAGAGACTTTTCCTTCCAAAGACAACATCAGGGCATGACCCGCACCTAAATCCTGAGTACTGGTAAAAAAAGGCTGGGCAAAAATTTCACCAGATGAGGTTTTAGCGGCATATGGCATTAATAAGGCACCATTTAAATAGCTGTTTTGGTCTGGCTTAATATAGTTATAGGCGACCTTCAAACTAGCAGCAGGCAATATTTTAAAAGCTGCCTGTACACCCCAGACCTGACTGTTGATCTCCCCTGCAAAAGCTTTACCCTGATCCTTACCAGACATATATTGTAGCGAAAATTCAGGAGCATACTTCAATTGTGAAAATCCGAGATCCGCTTGGGTATAAATTAAGCGTAGATAGTCATCATAGTCTTGATACCAGAGTTGTGTCTTGAGGGTTTTATTAGCGTCGAACTCAAAACGTTTCCCTACACCAATTGACCAAACGCCATCTGTTTCCACTTTTGAATTTTGGCGTGAACTTTTAGTAAACTCATCTTCAGCATAGCTTTTATATTTATTGACCTTGGTCAAACGTAGAAAATCATATTGGTTGCCAATCTGGACATCGGCGGCCTGATATAAAAACATCAAGACACGGCGGTCTGCATAATCCCCCATAAACGGTAAATTGAGACGCTGATTCCCGACGGTCACCCGAGCCAAATCATTTTTCCACGTCAGATAGGCTTCTGCTAAACCATCACCATCTTCCTTGAGTTCATCGACTTCAGCCTTATTATCTTTCTCATCTAAACGACGCTGAATATCATAACCAACAGCGGCCTGTACCCCATAAAAAGGCGCTGTTTCATACTTTATATAACCACCGATGACAGCCGTATCCTGATTCAGATTATCCACAAAATAAGCATTATTGAGTGAGTAATAAGTTGATTTCACTGCACCATGCAGACTGCCACAGGCAAATACCGCAGCCAGTTGATCGTTCGCCTGACAATCCTGTTGCAGGTTCAATAGATGATTCAGGCTAGTATCCGTTGCCCAGGCCTGTATGGCTGGGCTCATCACGAGCACGAATATGGCTGATTTTAATTTAAAACTTCTCATAAAATTCCCCGTAAGATTTGATTTAAAAAATCACTTTTGGCTTTTAAAAATCCTGTTTCTGGCTTTTTCAAGACAAAAACTCCCCTTGACCTATTCAAGCTTGAATAAGCAACTTTGAATGATGTGCAGGTAAAAAGCGGGATTCAGACTGAATATTCGGCTCTGAACCCGCGATGATCAATGCCCTGAATTTAAAGGCAAGCTTGCTACTTCCACTGTTTTTTTAGTGAACGGTAGATGGTTAAAAATGATATTGAGTAAGATAGCGGTAATACAGGCTGAGCTAATACCTGAATGCAATAAGGTTTTTACCCATGTTGGAAATTGTGCATAGAATTCCTGATTGACGATAGGAATCATGCCGATAGCCAGTGAAGTAGCCACAATAATCAGGTTTTTATGATCGTTATAATCCACTTTGGCTAAGGTACGTATACCACTGGCGGCAACCGTACCGAACAACACGATGCCAGCACCACCTAAAACAGGCATGGGAATCGATGCCACCAGACGCCCCACGATGGGCAATAAGCCGAGGATAATCAGGATTCCCCCTGCGGTCGCCACCACAAAACGGCTTTTAATGCCCGTCATGGCAACCAGTCCAACATTTTGGGCAAAAGCCGTTTGCATGAAAGAACCAAAAATCGGAGAAATGGCACTCGATAACATATCGGCACGCAAACCGTCGCCTATACGTTTCGAATCAACTTTGCTTCCAACAATTTCACCGATGGCAATAATATCGGCGGTGGTTTCGGTCATAATCACCAAGGTCACAATCGTCATGGAAAGAATGGCAGAAAACTCAAATACAGGCGAACCAAAATGGAAGAAACTTGGAAATGCAAACACCGGACCTGTACTGACCTTTGAAAAATCGGTAAATCCTGCCGCATACGCGAGCACAGTACCTAGAATAATGGCAACCAGAATCGCGAGTCGACGTAGCATCTGGCTACGCAACATGCTGAAGATAATCACAATCGCCAGCGTCATCACCGCCAGACCGACATTAGCCGGATCGCCCCAGTTCTCAGCTTTGGGATTACCCCCCATAATCCAGCGGATCGCCACAGGCAGCAGTGAAATACCAATCATGGTAATTACACAACCGGTGACGACGGGTGGAAAAAAGCGGATGATTTTGGCGAAAAATGGCGTCAGCAATAAACCAATGAGGGAAGCAACAATTACAGCACCAAAGGCAGAGGCTAACCCGCCACCGGTGCTGACAATTGCCAGAATGGTCGCAACGCCTGCAAAAGAAACGCCTTGAACAATCGGTAATTTTGCTCCGAAATGCTTGAGACCCATGGTTTGCAATACTGTCGCCAATCCCCCTACAAACAAGGCAGCAGCCACCAGCAATCCAATTTCTGAAGCCTCCAGTCCTGCGGCTGCTCCAATAATCAATGGGGGTGCAATAATTCCACCATACATCGTCAACACATGCTGCAAACCATATAAAATGTTTTTATTCATGCCTAAATATTGATGTTCTGCCGAGATCAGCGCATCTCGTTCTGTGGGTGTGTTGTCTTGATGCATGGTTAATTCCTCAAATTAGATTCATAAGGTCCACATTGTTTAAGTTGATTTAGCTGCCGCGATAAGTTGAATAGGAAAAAGGACTGATCAATAAAGGCACGTGATAATGCTGTTGCGTATCAGTGACCTTAAAACCGATATAGACGCTTGGATAGAAACTGGCTGTGTTCAAAGTCTGAAAATAATCCCCCACTTCAAAAATCAACTGATAATTGGCTTGGATAAATGCTTCGATCCTAAAAGCCGGAATACGGCCATCCGCATCCGTCAACTGTTCATCCTGCAAAACATATTGCTGATTGATTTCCTGATAGAGTTTCACCAATACCTGAGGTGCTGGCTGCCCCAGTGCTGCATTTAAAATATGTGTGCTGATACCCGCCATTATTGAATCTCCTGTTCTAAACGAATCAAGGCAATTTCAGCCAATTGTTGTTTTACTTCGACTTGCTCTTGTTCGACCGTATTGAGTAAGCGACGTTGCAATTCGGACAAGATTTGCTGACCAGAGCGGCCCGCCGCACGGATCAGAAAAATATGCCCAAATTTGTGCTCGTAATCTAAATTGCCCTGATAGAGTGCCAGTTGCAGCACAGCATCCGTTTCAACCTGAGCTTGTTCACGTTGGGAAAAATGCTGCTCTTTCTCAGACAAAACTGCTGCTGCTTTTTTCTCACCAATGCGGGGATGTTGCGCCAAAGCTTCTGCAATATCTGACCATGACCACGCCTGCGCTTGTGTCACTGCAGCCTGATAAAGTTGCTCTTTAGCTGGATAAGGACGTTGCTGTAGCAGTTCAGCAATCCAGTTCGGGATATGCGCACAGGCCTGTAAAACACCTGCTGCTCTCTCTGGATCGAGTTGATTAAATGTTTCGAGTTGCATCTCTGCTCCAATTTAAGGCATTGTCTGACTGGTCAGACCAGATATCCTAAATAAAGCAATGAATATGCCAATTATGGCGTATGCACTTTTCGATAGCGTTTGTTTGGATATCTAAATGAAAAACGGCAATCACTCAGGATTGCCGTTTTTTTTATTACTATCGATTAAAAAAGCTTTAGTTCAGGCTATAAGCAATCACATAATCACCATGATCAGGTGATTGACGCGCACCACCTGCAGTAATCAACACATACTGCTTACCTGATTTCGGTGACACATAGCTGATTGGCGTGCCTTGGCTACCGACAGGTAAACGCGCTTTCCACAGCTCCTTACCTGAAGATGAATCCAGTGCACGTAAATAATAATCCTGAGTCGCGGCAAAGAAGACTAAACCACCTTGAGTTGCCATTGGACCACCAATGGTTGGCATACCAATTGGAACAGGCAAGCCCATTTTGATTCCCATCGGGCCAGTATCTTCTACCGTTCCCATTGGCACTTGCCAGGCAACCTGACGCGTTTTCATATCTACTGCAGTCATGGTGCCATACGGCGGTTTTTGGCAAGGAATCATCAATTTTGACCAGAAGCGGTCTTTATTGACTTTATATGGGGTTCCTTTCATTGGCACGGCGCCCATACCGGTATTCACTTTTTCACCACCATTGGCCTGAACTGCCAGATCTTCCGGCGTCTGTTTAATTAACTGAATCCATAAGCCCAAACGCATGTCATTGACGAACATATATTGATGGCTTGGATCAAAGGCAATACTGCCCCAGTTCATACCGCCTAGGGAACCCGGGAAGCTCAATGATTTATCGGTACCCGGTGCAGTGAATAAACCTTCGTAACGCATCGATTTAAAGTTAATACGACACATGAGCTGGTCAAATGGTGTGGCGCCCCACATATCCGATTCGGTTAAGGTTTGATTGCCAATCTGTGGCATTTCCACCGAACGTGGCTGTGTTGGGCTGTATTGTTCCCCCGGAATATCCGCAGGCTTCACCGCTTGCTCAACCACCTTGGTTAATGGCTGCCCGGTTACACGATCCAGTACAAAGAACTGGCCGGATTTGGTACCAATCACCACAGCAGGCTTGTTGCTGCCATCCTTCATCGGGAAATCGACCAGACTAGGCTGCATTGGCAAATCAAAATCCCACAAATCATTATGAACCGTTTGATAGACCCACTTTTCCTGACCTGTGGTCGCATCTAAAGCCAGTACGGATGAGTTGTATTTATGGTCTAATGGTTGACGGTTACCGCCCCAGACATCAACAGATGAGCTACCCATTGGTAAAAATACCGTGTTCATTTGCGGATCGTAAGACATCGCCGCCCATGAATTTGCCGAACTGCGTTTATAGGTTTCACCATCCTTCAATACATAGTTCGGATCAGGATTGCGTGGATCAAAGGCCCAACGTAATTCACCTGTAATTACATCGTATGCACGAATTACACCACCAGGCATATCCGCTGCAAAATTATCGGCAATACGGCTACCGACCACAATCACCGTACCCGCAATGGTTGGCGCTGAAGTCACTTCAAAACGTGGTGCTGTGGTTCCCTCACCCAAGCCTTTGAGCAAGTCAACCGTGCCTTCTACACCAAAATCTTTACAACGTTCACCCGTATCTGCATTGACTGCAATTAAACGACCATCCGGTGTATTGGTATAAACACGACGTAGGCATGAGGTATTGTTTGCCACCGCTTTTACCGGTGTCGCTCCCGCTAAAGTCGGCTGAACCAATGCTTGCGTTGAGTCAAAATAAGCTACACCACGGCAACGTTCCCATGCATCTGACTTGGAATTGACTTCTGCTTTCCAGAGTTGTTTACCGGAGTCCGCTTCCAAGGCAAAGATATTGTTATGCGGGGTACACAGGAAAATCTTGTTGCCCACCTGTAACGGCGTCATCTGATCTTCTGCACCATTGCCTGAACCTGTGGTGAAATCACCGGTACGGAAACGCCAGACTTCTTTCAACTGGTGCACATTATCACGTGTAATCTGATCCAGTGCCGCAAAACGGCTACCACCTGCATCCTGACTATAATGCTGCCAGTTAGTCTGCTTCATATCGGTTTTTACCGGGATTAGCGGTAATGCCTGTCCCGACGCAGTGACGGTTGGATGTGGCTGGAACATCTGATAAAGACCAATCACCATGCCAATCACCGTTAATATTCCAAGACCATAAGCAGGTAAATCCGCACTCGGTTGAAATTGATAACGACGAATGGCAGGTAAAGTAAACATCAGGGCTGCAAATAAGCCTGCTGGAAACATCAGTCGAGAAAATAAAGGCCAGAACTCCAGCCCTGCATCAAACAACGACCAGACAATTGTCCCCGCAAACACCAGGGTAAATAACCAGACACCGAGCGCTTTTTTCCTGAAAATAAAAAATGCAGCGATCAGCGTAAGGGCACCTGAAATCACGAAATACCAGGATCCACCTAAAGTCGCCAGCTTTACCCCACCGACTGTAAAAAACAGTCCGGTCAGCAATAAAACCAGCCCCAAAATAAAACACCATATTTTCAGTATGGTATGCGAGCTTGTAGATTCAGACATACGTCATACTCCTGTATTAGAAATTCAGCCCAACTGAAATACCGGCTACCCAGACATTATCCCGAGACGAATTGCCTTTTGGCTGATAAACATACTGGATATTGGGGCGTAACATGACTGCTGGGGAATATTGATAAACATAGTTCAGTTCAGCATTTATCTCATCATCACGATCATGGTTGGCAGGGTACTGGTCATTAAATTTATAGCGTCCCACCCCGAAACCGATCTGGTCGGCCGGTCGTGATGGCAAGGCTCCCTTGTACCAGAAGGCGATTTGCTGGGTATCAGAAATATTGGCGGTTTTATCATTGTTCCAGACCAGATTCACGGCACCATATAAACCACCCTTTGAATCTGTGGCATTGCGGCTCAACTGTTGCTGGGTATTCAGCCAAATGGCCGACTTTGGATCTTGTCCTGCTTGTGCATCAACCCGGTCATAGTCATGACTACTCCAGAAACCGCCAACTTTATACTCGCCCGCCAAACCGTTTAATTTGTTGGTTTTCCAAGCCAATTCGACTGGAATCAGGACACCTTTGGCCCGATCCGTAGACAGGTTGAAATTGGCATTGTCCTTCACTTCAGTATTTTCGGGATTATTTTCATAAACGCCCACACCAAACGTCCATTCAGGCAGAAACTGGTATTTAACATTTGCAGCCCAGCCACTCACCGGACCGTTATACCAGACATCGCCCTGACTCTTGCCCACTTGGCCACCACATAAAATCAGACTCTGGAAATTACAGTGTGAACCATTAAAGTCCTCGGACATGCCCATCCGCCCAAGCTTAAACTGTAGGGTATTGTCCAGAAATCCTGTTTTAATCCATGCTTGCGTCAAGCGCCAGATATTACCGCGCCCATAGATTTCCGTTGGACTACCGTTCATGCCAATATTGCTGGCAATATTACGTCCATCCCGTTTGGTCACGGTGAGAGCGGCTGTCGTGTTGGGTAATCCCGCAATTTTAGCCAAATCAAAATTTGCACCCAATGCCACCTGATTGGCATTTTTGGTGGGATGATGGTCCAGACCGTCCAGCACTGTTGCTGTCTGGTTCATGACATTGAGGTTAAATTTATAGCCCTCTTTTTCCAGTTGCTGGCGCTGGCCATTCCAGTCGCCAAGGAGCCATTGACGATCCTGTGACCAGGGTTGATCCGCAAAAGCAGATTGAGCTGCACATAGCGCCACAGCCAGACAACTCATCTTGAGCAAAAATGCATTCGAATTCATATTCAGCCTCCTTGCCGTTTATTTCAGTTTTACAGCTGAACTGAGTTCAGACGTTGCACCCAAACGATCCGTAATATTTGCTGTCACTGAAGCAACTTGTGCTGTTGGTTTCCAAGTCAGCGTCGCTATTCCTTGCGCATTGGTGGCAGCAACCGCTGAACCTAAATAAAACTCGGCTTCATTTGAATTTGCCGATGAGTTTCCAAAAAACTCAACCTGATAACGCTGGTTCGGCTGCGCTTTAACTTCGACTGCAATTTGTCCTTTGGACAAGCTTAATTTCGGTGCCTGAATATTTTGGTTGGGTTGAGCATTACAGCCTTGCTCATTGGCCTGCTTGCAGGTCTTCTGCAAGTTTGCAGGATCAATCTTGACGCCATGACCGCGAGATCCTACAAAATGCGCATGTTCCAGCCCTGGAATGTCAAAAATAATCGCGCCGACACGTTGATTCGGTACGCAGCTGCCGCCTGCTTCACAACGTTTAATCTCTTTACCATTATTCCAGATTTGGTTTTTAGTCAATGTGATATGTGCATCGGCATCTTTCTCGGAACGAATGGCAATGCCAACCCGATTGCCGTGTACCTTATTGCTGTCAAAAATGTTGCCATCACCCGTCAGGTTAAAACCGTTGGAGTTATTGGTCAGCTCGTTATAAGCAATATAGTTGCGTTTGCCCCAGTTGATCTGTAGGCCATCCGAATAGTTTTCAAATTTATTGCCGACGACTGCATTGTCATTGCCCCACAAGATTTCAATCCCTTGTGATGGTTCAGGATTGGCTGCTGTAGAAATAAAATGGTTATTGGCAACCAAATTGAATGCTGCACCACGGGTCAGTTCAAGACCATCGCCATTGTCCTGAAAATAGTTGTTCAATACTTTGTTGTTATTGGTGGTGGTCGCTGTTGGATTGCCCTTGCCATCATCGCCGGTCAGCATCACCCCTGCACCACCGTAGTTATGCATAATACGGTTGTTTTGAATCAGGTTATTGCTGGCACGATTCATCAAGATACCAATACAGAAATGGCGAATTTCCAAGCCTTGGATGGTGACGCCATTGATGTCGCGTAATACGATGCCCGGCAAAGTTGTGGTACGGACATTGGTTCCGAATTGCCCTTCAACCGCCCCTGGGCAAGCTTCAACTCCTGTGCCTTTAATATAATTCGATCCATCGACTGCAATAAACTCACCTGTTTTTGCCCATTGCGTTCCTATAATTTTTACCGGTGCTTTGATCTCGGGTAATGGACTGTTGACCTTAATGGCATAAGGCGCTTTGCCGACTGCCTGAATCAGAATCTCGCTGGCTTCAGTTGGTTTGCTATTGGCTTGCTCAATTGCCCAACGCAAAGAACCTTTATCTTTATCATCTTGATAACGATCAACAATATACGTTTCTGCTGCTGCCCAACCCGAAACTGCCATAGCGATGGCTAAAGTACTTAAACGTAAGTAAATTGTTTTCATGTCTAAACATCCTTTTTAAATTATTGTGTCGGTTGAACCGTTTTTAAAAACTGTTTCAGTTGGGTCACATCAATCTGGCCGGGTGCCGATGCTTCACCAATCATGCCAAAGCTAAAGCTACCTCCCATGTTGGCAGTGGCGATGCGGGAAATCGTACCCAGTTTGCCCATCGACATAGTGAGTAATGGTTTTTTAGACTGTTGACTGACTTTCAAGGTCGCATTCATGAGGGTAAATACATCCTGTTTGTTTTGCGGCATCACTGCAATTTTCAGAATATCGGCGCCTAACTCATCCTGTTTAAGTAACCGCTTGATAATCTCAGACTCGGGTGGCGTTTTCTGGAAGTCGTGATTGGACATGACGATCAGTACTTTTTTCGCATGCGCCATTTTCACGGTATCCTTCACAATCTGCTGATCACGGAACATTTCCACATCCAGCATGTCCATAAATGGCTGCTGTAAATATGTCTGATAGGTCTTGCCATAATCTGCATCACTTATGGTTAATTGCCCACCTTCGTTATGGGTACGAATCGTGGCGATCAGCGGTTTAGTGCCTAATATCTGTTTGAGCTCATGGCCTAAGGCAATCACCTGCTTGCGATCACTGGCAAAATTGAGTAAATCAATCCGAAACTCCGCAAGATCGGCATCCGCATTGGCTGCAATGACTTTTGCCTGAGCAATGGCCTGCTCTCTGGTTTTGGCCGTAATGGGCACAATGGTTTTCACAGGCAGCTTTGCCAGTTCAGATAATTCAACCTGCTTTTGCTGATGATCTTGCGCTTGTGCTGTGTGAACCATCAATAAGGGGCTAACAAGCAACATTACTGCTGCCAGTGTTTTCATTTTCATCGGTATCGTCCTTAATAAATTTTTGCAACTCTGCGACGTCTTGCCGAGTTCTCATTTCATTTTTTGATTGCTCCTCACCGGTTCATGATGAGGAGTATTTCCAATTTCAGGAATCAAGTAATTCCATGATCAGCCCATCCCTGAAACGAAGACATTTAAAGAAATATCTAAATATCAAAGAACACGGTCTCATCATCACCCTGAATACGGATATCAAAGCGATAGACCACTTCACCATCCACGTCACTGCGTTTGGCGATTAAAGTCTGGCGACGTACTGCCCACTCAATGCTGTTCAGCACTGGATCATTGGCATTGGCATCCACCTCATCATCAAAATAGATACGGGTGTGCAAACCGATATTAATACCGCGTGCAAAAACTGCGACTGCGATATGCGGTGCCTGAATCGAGCCTTTACGACCGGCAACAGCGCCCGGTTTTACCGTATGAAAACTCCAGAAGCCTGTTTCAAAATTGGCACCTGTACGTCCCCATCCCTGAAAATGTGGGTCGGCAGTTTTGCCTTGGGTATCCGCCTGACTTGGATAAACCCCATTGGCATCTGCCTGCCAGATTTCCAGTAACACATCTCTTAATGGCAAACCGAGTCCGTCAAACACCTGACCTTCCAGACGAATCCGTTGCCCTTGTGTCTGCTCATTGACTAACTGGTTATCGAAGTTATGCTCAAATACTTCAATATTGGCCTGTTGTGGTAATAAGCCGATATGCACATAAGGACCGCCGGTTTGTGATGGGGTCTCTTTCAATTCCTGAAAATTCCATGCATTCATCGTATGTCTCCCTTATGTCAAATCATTTTCAAAATAAGTCGCACGACGACCACGCAGATGAATATCAAAGCGGTAACAACGGCTATCTGCTTCAATGAAATTGTTTTTATCTTCCAGTGCGATCAAGGCACGACGCTGATCTTCAGATGGAATGGTTTTTAAAATCGGACAAGTGTCAATCAGCGTATCGCCTTCAAAATAAAACTGAGAAATCAGACGCTGTGCCCAACCATCAGCGATCAGGGAAAAATGGATATGCGCCGGACGCCATTCATTAATCCGGTTACGCCATGGATATGGTCCCGGCTTGATGGTGCGGAAAATATAGAAACCATTTTCGTCGGTTAAGGTCCGGCCACAGCCACCAAAGTTA
Organism: Acinetobacter sp. WC-323; assembly: GCF_000314615.1. NCBI lineage: Bacteria > Pseudomonadati > Pseudomonadota > Gammaproteobacteria > Moraxellales > Moraxellaceae > Acinetobacter > Acinetobacter sp. WC-323. The sequence continues at coordinate 21,485 of NZ_AMZS01000026.1, read as the reverse complement.
GGGTCCATCGCGCCAATAAACTTGTCATTGGGATGACGATACCGACCCGATGCATTGGCTTGCCATACTTCCAGCAAGGCATTTTTCACAGGACGACCAAACTGATCACGCACATAACCATGCACAATGATACGTTCACCAATCGGCAATCCTTCTTTGGCATAGTTCAGAATCAGGTCATTATCTTTGGGGCCAAAAATACTCGGTGAAAAATGCGGTGATGTCACTTCAGTCAAGGTTTCATTAATTGAAATCAATGCATTCTTTGGCGAGCGTAATACACTGGTCTTATAGCCGGGTGTATATGCTGGCGGATGATCATCGGTGTTTCGTTGTGGGTATGCACCTAATGTATGCTTTAACATGCCTGTCTCCTTAATCCTGTGGTTGTGCCGCAACGGGTTGCACGTCAATGCCAAGTTCTTTAAAGACGTCTTCGGCCATATGCATCGCCGCATTTGCTGCTGGCAAACCGGCATATAAAGAACTATGTAAAATCAGTTCCTTTAATTCATCTTTAGTCACACCGTTATTGAAGCAGGCACGTAAATGCATTCTCAGTTCGTCTTCTCGCCCTAAAGCCAATAAGATGGCAATCGTGACCAGACTGCGGGTATGGCGTGGTAAACCTTCACGTGACCACACTTCCCCCCAGGCGAAGCGACTAATAAAGTTCTGGAAGTCCTGATTGAAATCATTCAGGTTCTGTAAAGAACGTCCGACATGTTTTTCGCCCAGTACTTCGGTACGGACTTTCAGTCCTTGTTGATAACGCTGCTCATCATTCATTGACTTTTTCCTCGATTAGGTTGCATCGGTATGGGCAACGATAGATTTAACAAAAATGGCGACTGCGGCTGCGGCGGCAGGAATCATTAGCAGGCTCAGAATGGCGGTAAATGACCAGTTATTTCCAAGCAGGATTGCCCCGATCCACGCACCAAATACCGCACCAAAACGTCCAATTCCCATCATCCATGCAATCCCTGTTGCACGACATTGAGTTGGGTAGAAACGGGCACTTAATGCAGGCATGGAAGACTGGGCACCATTGATGGCAACACCGGCACAAAGCACCAGAATGGCCAATAAGGTCGGGCTATTCAGGCTTTGACCAACAGCTACAGCGAAAATACCTGCCACGACATAGAACACTGCCAATACCCGGTTTGGATTGAATTTATCCATTGCCCAGCCAATCACCAAGGCACTGAGTACACCGCCAAACAGGAATAAACTGTGCCAACCAAAAGCAGGAATAAGCCAACTACTGATAAAGCCACCAATCGCCATGCCCAGGTTAAAACCGCAGAACATACACACCACTAAAATAGAGCGTACGCGTTTCGGGCAATATTCCGAGAACAAGGTTGTGGCATTCGGCATGGCTGCACCCAAACCAATACCGGTTAAAAAGCGTAATACCACCAATTGATCCAGACCGGATGCATAGGCAGAAGCAAAGGTAAAACCACCAAAAATCAGCATGGCCACGGTTAAAACGATCTTACGGCCAAAACGGTCAGCAGTTGGTCCTGAGACTAAAGCCCCAATAATCATACCGCCCAAAGCGGCACTCATCACCGGTCCTAACTGGGAACGATCAATGCCCCAGTCCTGTGTGAGGGCTGGTGCAATAAAACCCATTGCAGCAGTATCCACACCATCAAAAAAAACAATTAAAAAACAGATGATTGCAATCATCCATTGATACTTGCTAATCGGCGCATTATCAATTAATTCCTGTGCATCCATGCTGTTATTTTTTGCAGCGTAATCCTGAAACGCCATAGTAGTCTCCTTGAGGCGAAATCCTTTTAACAAACCTAAGTGTTTATATTCTTTGGATAAACTTTGTCAGTTCCTGAGTAAATACTTGTGGTTGCTCAATATTCGATAAATGTGAAGCCAGCAAAATCTCAAGCTGACTGTTTGCAATGTGATGATGCATAAACTCTGCATCCTGGATTGTGGTGACGGGGTCGTATTGCCCTGCGATAATTAAAGTGGGAATTTGAATCTGACCAAGTTGCGCGCGAACGTCGGCATCAGCTAAAGCACGACATGCATTGGCATACCCCTGTGCAGGTGTCACTGCCAGACTCTGAATGGTTCTTTGTGCCAGCACATCATGCGCATAATCAAAATGCTCACTAAACCAACGGGTATGCGTGGTTTTTACAAGTTCTGCCAAACCGTTTTGTTCTACGCTATCTGCACGGGTATTCCATGCCTCGGCATTCCCAATTTTTGCAGCCGAATTTGCAACCGTGATGCTATGAAAGCGTTGTGCATGATTGATGGCCAAGGCCAAAGCAGTGATTCCGCCCATCGAAATGCCACAAAAATGTACTTTTTCAACAGCTAAAGCATCAAGAATATCGATCACATCTTCAGCCAGATTTTGCAAGCTCGTATTGGCAATCACGCTACTGGTACCATGTCCACGTGTGTCATAGGTGATGACCTGATAATGCTCAGCTAAAGCTGTCACTTGCGCCTGCCACATCCCATGATCGGTTCCCAAAGAGTTAGAGAACATGATCACAGGTGCATCTTTGCGCCCTTGAACCTGAACAGCCAGCGGATGCCCCTGACGATTATTGATATGCGTGATCATGTACTTACTCTCCTTGTTGTGCATGTAGGACTGCATCGATCTGTGCCTGAATATTGCCTAGGTAAGATGCAGGATTGAACAACTCATCTAATGCCTGGTCATTAAAATGGGCTTGCACTTGTTCCATGTTGGCTAACACGTTTTTTAAATGCTGCTGTTGGGCAACAGCTTGCTGGCAGGCTTGCTCAACCAGATGATGTGCATTCAAACGGCCAAGCTTTGGGGCCAACGCCATCATCACCGCCTCTGCCATGATCAGGCCATGGGTACATTCAAGATTACGTTGCATCGCGTCTGTGTTGACCTGCATGTGCTCAAGTACGTCACTGCTTCGCTCTAAAGCACCTGCACATAGCTGGAAAATTTCTGGAATCGCCAGCCATTCCGCATGCCAAGCCCCTAAAGCCCGTTCATGCTCTTGCACCATGCTTTGAAAGACACTTGCCATTAAGGCCGGTACACGATTGGCTGCAGCAAGAATTGAAGCTGCTGCCACCGGATTACGCTTATGCGGCATGGTCGATGATCCACCACGCCCTTTTGCTGCCGGTTCAAAAACTTCTGCGATTTCGGTTTGCATCAGCAATGACCAGTCTTTTGCCATCTTGCCAACATTCCCTACAATCAAAGCAAGCGTGCTGGCAAGCTCAACCATACGGTCGCGCTCACCATGCCATGTACATTCAGGCGCTGTTAAATTGAGTTGTGCTGCAAAAGCGGCAACCACCGCAGAGCCTTGATCCTGTAAAGATGCCAGTGAACCGACGGCACCACCGAGTTGTGCAGTCAATACGCGACCTTTCATGGCCTGTAGACGATCAAGATCACGTTTCAAAGCAGCTGCCCAACGGGCAAATTTATAACCTAAAGTAATCGGCAAAGCCTGCTGTAACCAGGTACGTCCAATCATGACCTGATCGCGATATTGCTGCGCTTGCTTTAAACAAATTTGATAGGCTTGTTGCAGTTGCTTTTCGATCAATGCCAAGGCATCACGGCACTGCAAAATCGTTGCTGTATCAATAATGTCCTGACTGGTTGCCCCCCAATGCACATAGCGGGATGCATCTTCGTCCTGCTGTTTTACCAAGGCAGTGAATTGCTTGACCAATGGAATCGCGATATTACCTGCCAGCCCTGCTGCTATAGCCAACGCATGCATATCGATTTGCGCTACCGCATTTTGACCAACCTGTTCAATCATCGTTGCCGCTGAAGCAGGAATGACGTTGACCTGTGCCTGAGCTTTAGCTAAAGCCACTTCGGCCTGCACCATATATCCCAATAAAGCGTGATCACTAAAAATGGTTGTGACATCAGGTTGATAAAATAAGCTGGCGTATAACTGGCTCATAACAGACCTCACTCAACACGTTGAATAATCAAGGCAATCCCTTGACCGACACCAATACACATCGAACACAAGGCATATTCTCCCTTGATCTGTTCAAGCTGGTTTAGGGCCGTGGTCACCAGACGCGCACCAGAGGCACCTAAGGGATGACCCAAGGCAATTGCACCACCATTCGGATTAACCCGTGCATCATCATCTGCCAAAGCTAAATCACGAATGACTGCCAAAGCCTGTGCCGCAAAAGCTTCATTCAGTTCAATCACATCCATTTGTTCTAATGTGAGATTGGCTTGTTTAAGCAGTTTTTTGATCGCAGGTGCAGGCGCAAAGCCCATAATGCGGGGTTCAACACCCACTGTGGTGGCTGCAATGATTTTGGCGCGTGGCTTGAGTTGGTATTTTTCCACTGCGTCGTCTGAAGCAATCAGCAAAGCCGCAGCACCATCATTAATGCCTGAGGCGTTACCTGCGGTCACAGTACCTTCGGCTTTGACCACACCTTTGAGTTTGGTTAATGCTTCTAAAGTGCTCGATGCACGTGGATGCTCATCACGATCGACCACAAGAGCATCGCCCTTACGCTGAGGAATGCTGACAGGCACGATTTCATTGCTGAAGAAGCCTTTAGCTTGCGCCGCTGCAGTACGCTGCTGACTGTTTAAAGCGAACTGGTCCTGATCGGCACGGTTGATATTGAACTGTTCCGCCACGTTTTCTGCGGTTTGTGGCATGCTGTCCACGCCATACATGTCTTTGAGCTTTGGATTGATGAAACGCCAGCCCATGGTGGTGTCTTCAATTTTTTGACTACGGCCAAAGGCACTGTCTGACTTGCCCATCACATAAGGCGCACGGCTCATGCTTTCGACACCGCCTGCAATAATCAGGTCGGCCTCATTGGCTTTAATGGCACGGGCAGCCATGGCAATGGCATCCAGTGATGAACCACATAAACGGTTCACTGTGGTAGCAGGCACTTGATACGGTACGCTTGCCAATAAGGCTGACATACGCCCCACATTACGGTTATCTTCACCCGCCTGGTTGGCACAACCATAGATGACATCATCTACCTGTTGCCAATCCACAGTTGGGTTACGTTGCATGAGTGCTTGGATTGGAACTGCCCCCAGATCGTCAGCACGGACAGGTGCAAGACCGCCTGCATAACGACCAAATGGGGTACGGATGGCATCGATGATATAAGCGTTTTTCATGTGTTTTTTCCTTTTAATCCTCCCTTAATCCCTCCTTTTAAAAGGAGGGAGACCTCACGCTATTGTTTAGGTGAAGTCCCCCCTTAACAAAGGGGGATTTAGGGGGATTTCAATCCTTAAGCTTGCGTCGCATCAATCAACTGAGCACCCGTCAACGCCTGTAACTCCGCAAAGCTCAAACCATCCACTTTTTCAATCACTTTTAAACCGTCTGTGGTCACATCAATCACACACAGGTCGGTATAAATCCGATCGACACACTTTAATCCCGTTGCCGGATAAGTCAGTGCCTCAACAATCTTTGGTTCACCTTGCTTGGTGGTGTGATCAGTGGTGATAAATACTTTCTTGGCACCTACCGCCAAATCCATGGCACCGCCTACCGCAGGAATGGCATCCGCTGCTCCGGTATGCCAGTTGGCGAGATCACCATTGGCTGCCACTTGGAAAGCACCAAGCACGGCAATATCCAAATGTCCGCCACGCATCATGGCAAAGGAATCACCATGGTGGAAAAAGCTGCCACCCGTCAGCATGGTCACATATTCCTTACCTGCATTGATCAGCTCAGGATCTTCCTCACCTTTGGCAGGCGGTGGACCGAATGCGAGTAGGCCATTTTCCGAATGCAGGAATACATCTTTATCCGCAGGAAGATAATTGGAAATCTTGGTAGGCAGGCCAATGCCGAGATTGACATAAGCACCATCTGGAATATCTTGTGCGACACGTTCAGCAATCTGATCACGGCTTAGTTTCTGATAGCTCATGTTTATGCTCCTATGCCATTGGCTGCATCGACAGCGACCACATGCTGTACAAAAATCCCGGGGGTAATAATGTGTTCAGGGTCAAGTTGACCGAGTTCAGCCAGTTCCGACACCTGTGCAATGGTGACATCTGCGGCCATCGCCATGATCGGGCCGAAGTTACGGGCAGATTTGTTATAGACCAGATTGCCCCAGCGATCGCCTTTGTGTGCTTTGATTAAGGCAAAGTCAGCCTTGATCGGATACTCAAGCACGTAGTCTTTACCATCGATATGACGGACTTCTTTACCTTCAGCCAAAAGAGTACCAAAGCCAGTTGGGGTAAATATGGCACCGAGACCCATCCCCGCAGCCTGAATACGACAGGCCAGATTGCCTTGTGGGACCAGTTCCAGTTCAATCTTGCCAGCACGATACAGTTCATCGAATACCCATGAATCTGACTGACGCGGGAAGGAACAGATGATTTTACGAACCGCACCTGTTTTAAGCAGTTTGGCCAAACCGTAATCGCCATTGCCTGCATTGTTATTGACGATGACCAGATCCTTGATGCCGAGTTCGATCAGTCCATCAATCAGTTCAGCGGGTTGTCCTGCGGTACCAAAGCCACCGATCATGATGGTTGCGCCATCCTTGATCTGTGCTAGTGCCTCAGTCAATGTGAGCGTACTTTTATCAATCATCTACCTACTTCCTGTACGATGCATCACTCGTATTTTCATCCTGAAAGCCGATGAAATTAAGTCGAGTGCTTTGTTCGGATTTCTTCTATTCATTCTTGATAAATTCTGCGCTCACTTCTAGACGTTGAAGTGCATTTTGTTCGATGATTATTTTTTATGTTCGATCATCGAACATTATCCAAGTAAAATAGTCATGTTTAGTTTAGAATAAATTCTTCAACAAAAGATTTGGAACGGATACCTAATCAATGGAAAATGATGAAGCTAAAAGTCCTCGATTAATTCACCATAATGAAAATAAAAAGACCATCCGCCATGAAGACTTTATTGCAGGAATCGCCAAAGGCTTGGCTATTCTGGAATGCTTCGGTCCCGAACGACACCGCTTGAATATGAGTACGGCGGCTGAAAAAACCGGCATGACCCGTGCTGCTGCACGACGCCATTTACTCACATTAGAATACTTAGGCTATTTAGATTTTGATGGGCATTACTATTATTTATCACCCAAGATTCTAAAATTTTCAGGGGCTTATCTGGATGGTTCTACACTTCCCAAAATCTGTCAGCCCTTATTAAATCTTTTAACCAATCAGACTTCACTGATTTACTCGGTCATGGTTTTAGATGGTTATGAAGCAATTACCATTGCCCGTAGTGCGGCTCACCAACAAACCGATCGGGTCAACCCTTATGGTTTGCATTTAGGTAATCGCCTCCCTGCCCATGCTACCTCTGCCGGCAAAATTTTACTGGCACATTTAACGCCCGAACAACAAAAGCGCTGGCTGGAAAAATATCCCTTAAAACGCCTGACCAAATATACCCATACCGAAACTGAGCTATTTTTAGAATTACTGCATGAAATCAAGGAACAGGATTGGTGTTACTCTTGTGAAGAACATGAGCTGGGCGTACATGCTGTGGCTGTACCTATATATGACTCCAATGCAAGCGTAGTCGCCGCACTGAACATTGTGTCCCCGACCATGCGCACTACCAAGGATTATTTAATTGCGCATATTTTGCCGCTATTACAGGAAACCGCGCGTGATTTGCGCCAAGTGATTTAACCCACCCTTTAAATTCAAGGCAAAAAAAATGCCACATCTGGAATGTGGCGAAAGGTGTACTGCGACAACAATTGTGTTGGTATGTTTAAATTAATCAACTTTTCTTAAATGAATATTAATTTTTTAACTCCACACACCGAGATTGATGTGACTGACTAAAAAATACGCTAAGGCAATCAATCAGACAGCTTATAGATCAAGCACCAATTTCTTGCCTTTGGCACGTGATACACAGATCATCATCGATTGCTGTGAGGCTTTTTCATCATCACTCAGATATTGGTCAAAATGCTCTGCCTCACCTTCTAGGATCGTGGTTTCACACGTCCCACACACCCCTTCACGGCATAAACACTCCACATCAATATTCAGCAATTCAATCGCTTGTAAAATGGTTTGATTGCCTTGAACTTCGACTTGCTGATTGGATTTGGCCAACACCACCGTAAATGCTTCCCCCTCTTCAGGTACAGTTGAAGCAAATTGTTCCCAGTGAATATATTCATCGCGGTAACGATGGTAATTACACCGATCAATCACAGCATCAATCATTGGCTTAGGTCCACATACATAGACATGCGTGCCTTTGGGTTGAGACCCAATCAGTTGATCCAGATCAAGACATTTTCCATCTGAGTCCACATAGCTAAAGATATGTTCGCCATGTTTTTGTTTTAACTCTTCCAACAGTGCTGCATGCTCTGGTGAACGATAGGCATAATGCAACTCATAGTCGGCACCGCGTGCAGCCAGTTCATCCATTTGCGGTACAAATGGCGTAATCCCGATCCCACCCGCAATCAGAATATGTTTCTCTCCATCTGCCGCCAATGGAAACAAATTTTTCGGTTCAGAGATCAGAATCTCGCAGCCTTCATTACACTGATCATGCATAAAGACTGAACCGCCCTTACCTTCGACATCCTTGCGTACACAGACTTGATAAGTCGACAGATCTTGAGCACAGCTCATCAATGAATAAGCATTGGACAACTGGTCATTCATTTTCACAATGATATGACTGCCGCCATTAAACTGAGGGAAATTTTGTCCATCCTGACGTTTAAATGTGAACCGTTTAATCAATGGAGTCAGTTGCTCTACACAAGTGACCACTGAAGGGAACATTTCATAATGACTCGCCATGTCTAAATCCTCTTTACCGCCTGCTGCTCATCCCAGCATTTTCTATTTTTAAATGCAAATGGCCTGTTGGACCGATTATTCAGCGTATCCCAACAGGCTGTATTGCTATAATCCTAAACACATATACTTAATGGTCATGAATTCTTCTAAACCGTATTTAGAACCTTCACGCCCCACTCCTGACTGTTTGACACCACCAAATGGCACCACTTCATTGGAAATGGCGGTTGAGTTCATCCCGACCATGCCATATTCCAGCTGTTCAGCCACACGCCAGATCCGTGAAATATTTTCGCTATAGACATACGCAGCCAAACCAAAAATCGTATCGTTGGCTTGCGCGACCACATCGGCTTCGTCTGTAAAGCGAATTAAAGGCGCTACTGGACCAAAAATTTCTTCCTGAACAATCTCCATGTCACGCGAAACATCGGTTAACACCGTTGGTTCAAAGAAAGTCTGACCCAATGCATGCTGTTGACCACCGCACGCCACTTGTGCACCTTTTTCACAGGCATCATCAATCAACTGTTTGGCTTTCAGTACAGCCTTGCCATTGATTAACGGTCCGATCTGCACATTCGGCTCCAAACCATTGCCGATTTTGAATTTCTGTACTTCTTGTACAAATTTCTCGGTAAAGGCCTGATAAACCTGGTCATGGACATAGATTCGATTGGCACAGACACAGGTTTGCCCAGCATTACGGAACTTGGCAAAGATTGCACCTTGTACCGCTTTATCCAGATCGGCATCATCAAACACGATCAGGGGTGCATTGCCACCGAGTTCCAGCGCCAACTTTTTGATGGTGCCTGAACATTGCTGCATCAATAAACGGCCGACTGGTGTAGAACCGGTAAAGGTCAGTTTTTTGACTTTTTCATGGCTAGTAAAGACCAAACCAATCTCTTGCGATTTGCCTGTCACCACATTAATGACACCCGCTGGTATACCCGCCATCTCTGCCAGCTTGGCAATTGCCAGTGCACAATACGGCGTTTCATTGGCAGGTTTAATCACGATGCTACAGCCCGCTGCCAAAGCAGGCGCAGCTTTACGGGTAATCATGGCTATCGGGAAATTCCACGGCGTAATTGCTGCCACTACACCGACAGGCTCTTTGGTGACAATAAAACGTTGCTGACTATTGGTGGTTGGAATCACATCGCCATAAACACGCTTGCCTTCTTCGGCAAACCATTGAATAAATGAAGCGGCATATTTCACTTCACCCAAGGCTTCGGCTAAAGGCTTACCCTGCTCAATGGTCATGATCCGTGCCAGCTCATCTGCGTGGTTCAAAACCAGTTGATACCAAGCCAGTAACAGATCTGCACGTTTTTGTGCCGTTAATCCTTTCCATTGCGCTAAAGCCTGATGCGCCACTTCTACCGCTTGCGTAGCCTCCGCTGCACCCATATTTGGAATCTGGCCAATTTCTTCACCCGTCGCAGGGTTAGTGACAGGAATGGTGGCATTAGATTGTGCACTCACCCATTGACCATTGATCAGTCCGTGTTGTTGAAATAACGGACTTCCTTGCAAAGTTGACATGTCATGTTCCTATCGATTGAAAGCAAGGTACGGTCTGCATCCCGTACCTTAAATGACTGAATAGCTGATACGCGATTATTTGTGATATTGCGCAACAAGATTCTGGAAATAGGCAATGCCATGCTCACTGATGCCTGAACGTTGCTTATCAGTCATAATCCGGCCCTGACCACGATAACCCCGTGATTTCAAGCCACGTTGCACGCTTTCAACCAGTTCAAGGTCTTCAGGGCGGAAGACATTGCGATACCATTCGATCAAATCTTTCTGATCTTGGGTCAACTCTTCATTGGTAAAGAAAATATCGTAGTGCTGCAAAGTGGTTTCCGCATCCATCGGGAATTCATAGATCACCGTCATGAAATTTGCACCGGGTGGCACGTTAAACATGGTGCATGGCCAGGTCCAGAAACCGCTAAAGGTCGGGTCTTTCACCGATGGGTCAAGCTTGAATGACTTTTCTGAAGAACGTGCATAACCATATTGCAGCGTCCAGTTCTGATGGGTGGTGTGCCAGTATTTATCCACCTGTACTGAATCGGCGAAACCCGGATGTGCTGGACCACAGTGATAACATTCCAAATAGTTATCCACGATCACTTTCCAGTTGGCAGGGGTTTCCGTTACGAAACGTGCCGCCAGTTTCAGGTCTTTAATCACTGCACAGGCTTCATTCAGTTTTTGTGCAAATTCAGGCAACTGATCTTCAACACAAGTGGCATTTTCATCCATATTGATAAAGACAAAACCGCCATATTCTTCCACTTTTAATGGCACCATGCTGGAGTTTTGCTTGTCAAAAGACTCGACATGATCACAGTTACGCGCCAGTGCCAAACTCCCATCTAGCTTAAAGGTCCATGCATGATACGGACAGGTAATCACATTTTTAGCTTTACCGCTACCGCTTAACAGCTCATGACCACGATGTGGGCAGACATTATAGAATGCACGCAGTACACTATCTTTGCCGCGAATCACGATGATGTTTTCACCAATGACCTTACGGGTAATATAGTCATTGTTCTGGGCAACTTCACTGCCATGTGCCACGCAAATCCAGCTTTTCGCAAAAATTTCTTCTTTTTCACGCTCAAACACCTGAGATGAGGTATAGAACACTTTGGGAAATGTCCATGCGACATCCGGGTTTGAACAGAAATCTTCTGGTAATTTTTCAACTGCATTCATGGTTTTACTCCATTAAACTGTTTTGTCCTAACGACCGTTTTATCAAAATTGGCTGGTGTTCAAATCACTTGAACATTTGCTTTAACGAACTCAGCATGTGCTGATATAAATCCTGTACCACAGGACAGTCCCGTACTAAACGTAAACTGCCATGCAGTAATCCTTTGCCGAGATAAAACTCGGCAGCAATATTGGCTTGTTTTAACTTGTCTACGAAAATACGTCCGTCGTCACTCAGTGGATCGTATTCAGCCACCGCAACAAAGCTACGTGGCATGTCAGAAAAATCCTGTGCGTTCAATGGCGCTAAACGTGTATCTTTCCAGTCGCTTGCATTCGGTGCATATTCCTTCAGGTAATAATGCATTTCCTCTAGCGTCAGTAACGGCGCATGTGCATGCTGCTGGCAAGACGCGGTATCAAAACTGCTGCCTAAACATGGGTAGATCAAGGCCAGACCACAAGCCTGATTCCCCGTATGCTGCAACTGAACCGCCAGTGCCGCGGCTAGATTACCGCCTGCACTGTCACCTGCTAATACAATCTGTGCTGGATTGATGTTCCAGTCTGCGCCATGGGTGCGCAGCCAGTGATAGACCGTTTCACAATCCTCATAAGCCGCAGGAAAATGATGTTCGGGTATCAAACGGTAATCTACGCTCAACACTGCAACATTCAGATCACGGCATAAATAGCGGGTGATAAATTCATGTGAATCCAGATTGCCCAGCATCCAGCCACCACCATGGATAAACAGGATACACGGCCAACCCTCCGCGGGTGCTTGGCCTAATGGTGAATACAACCGAACATTGACGGGATGAGTCGCATGCGCAACGGTTTTATCTTCAATATGGACTGACCCATCGCGTGGCAAGGTGTAATGCAGGCACATCGCATCATAGGCTGCACGTATTGAATCAATATCGTTATCCGCGGCTGAATAAATACTGCTCCAGTAGACTAGGCTTTGCATTTCTTCGCTTAACTCATAGCGCGTGTTCGGTTGCTGTGTCATGACAATTCCTTTTGACTGCTTTTATGGGCCAGTGCGGTTGCCGCAATATCAATCTGCATCTGTTGATTTGGGTCAGTATGCTCAAGCGCGTCCAGATCACTAAAGCTGCTCTGTTCAATCAAATGTGATGGCACTTTGGAATAATCCTCAATCAACCATTTCACCAGGCCATAGGTCTGCACCAGAATAATCACAATAAACGGCAAGGCAGTCACAATGGTCGCAGTTTTCATGGTGTCTAACGGCGCCTTCGAGAAAATCATCGCAATTGGCACTAGAGTTAACATCACACACCAGAATAAACGCGCATTTGGAGACGGGTCCTGCCCTTCACGCAAACCGCGAGTACAGGTTGCAGAGACGGCATAACCCACTGCATCCATATGTGCTGCAAGAAAAATCACCATAATGCCAAGGAATAACCACATCATTAGCTTGCCTGCTGGCAGTAAACCGAGCAGTTGACCGATCGCCACTTCACCGCCTTGCTGACTCAAGATTTGCGGGACATTGACCATACCGTGAATGAAGCTATAGACACTGTAGTTCTCAAATACACCGAAGATGAACCATAAACCAACGCTACCACCGATGACCATGGCAAGAATCACTTCTTTAATGGTGCGTCCTTTAGATACACGGGTCACAAACAACGCCACGCCCGGTGCGTAAGAAATCCACCATAACCAGTAGAACACGGTCCATTCACGGGTGAATTTCCCATCGCCCATCGGGTCGGTAAACAGGCTCATATCGACAAAGTTGGTTGCCATGAGGCCGAAGCTCATCAATGAGTTGTTCATAATGAACTGGGTTGGCCCAAAGCACAGCACATAGATTGCAAACAGCACCACGCCCAAACACACCATATGACTCAAGCGCTGCATGCCTTTATCCATACCGACATAAGAGCTGAGTGCGAATAACACCGATACCGCTAAAATGATGATCACTTTGGTCATAAAGGTATTCGGGATACCCGTGAGTTGCGACAGAATGTTGGTAAAGGTGACCGCAGTCAAAACCAGTGAAATGGTCAAGGCACCAAACATACACAGCAAGAACATCAGGTCGACCACACGTCCAACCGGGCCCGTTGCTTTAAAGCCTGTGACCGCTTCTACCATTGACGCCAGACTCAAGCCTTTGTTCTTTCTGACATGATAGCTGTAGCACAGTGAAATTGATGCCAAAGCATAAATCGACCATGCACTCAAACCGGAGTGAAAGAAGGAATAGGCCACGCTGTATTTTAGCGCTGCTGCCGATTCAGGGGCTAAATTCAATCCCGGGGTCTGGTAATAATAGGCCCAGTCCAGAAAGCCCCAGTACAAGGTGGATGACCCAATCCCCGACAAAATGAACATGAAAATCCATGACATGGTGCTGTATTGGGGCTTGCCTTCACCAAGCTTGATTTTGCCGTATTTACTAAAGGCCAAACCGAAGGTAAAAATAATTGATAAAAAAGCAAATAACAGGACTGGCGTGGTAAACACCGACGTGGTCCACTGCATCCATTTTGCAGCCAGTTGTATTGATTCAGATGAGTAGATTGCCAAACCAGCCACTGATGTAAATACAACGGCCAGACTGGTGATCGCAAGCGTCTTATCTGTATAAGGTTTTGTAATTTGATTATCCATATCTATTCAATCCATCTCGGATAGTGACTATTCCCTGAGGGGTACTTACTCCATCGCGAATAAATCCATTTTTTGCTGAGTTACACAGGATGCAATCGCATCACCCACCTCATAGGTCTTGGCAGTTCCACCGACATCAGGCGTTTTCGGACCATGCACCAACACATGCTCAATCGCCTGCATGATTTCCTGTCCTGCCTGAATGACCTGCTCATCTCCATCTGCCAAGAAATCCAGCATCATGGCACCCGACCAGATCGCTGCAATTGGGTTGGCAATTTGCTGACCGTAAATATCTGGCGCTGAACCATGTACAGGCTCAAACAATGACGGGAACTTACGTTCAGGATTCAGGTTGGCCGAAGCCGCCAAACCAATCGTGCCGGTACATGCAGGGCCTAAATCCGATAAGATGTCACCAAATAAATTCGATGCCACCACCACATCAAAACGCTCAGGCTGTAGAACAAAACGTGCTGCTAAAATATCAACATGCTGTTTATCTGCCTTGATCTGTGGGTAGTTTTTTGCCATTTCATCGACACGTTCATCCCAGTACGGCATGCTCACCGCAATCCCGTTAGATTTGGTTGCAGCCGTGATTTTTTTAGCCTCACGCTGATCCGCAAATTCAAAGGCATATTTCAAAATGCGATCGACACCATGACGGGTAAATACCGCTTCTTGCAACACAAACTCGCGATCAGTCCCTTCAAAAGCTTTACCACCAATCGCTGAATATTCACCCTCACTGTTTTCACGCACCACATAAAAATCGATATCGCCCGGTTGTTTGCCAGCCAGTGGACATTTCACCCCAGGCATTAACCGAACAGGGCGTAAGTTCACATACTGATCAAAACGACGACGGAACTGCAGCAATGATCCCCACAGTGAAATGTGATCTGGCACCTTTTCAGGCCAACCCACCGCACCAAAGAAAATTGCATCATATTGCTGTAAGA
Source organism: Acinetobacter sp. WC-323 (assembly GCF_000314615.1). NCBI lineage: Bacteria > Pseudomonadati > Pseudomonadota > Gammaproteobacteria > Moraxellales > Moraxellaceae > Acinetobacter > Acinetobacter sp. WC-323. Next base: position 6,242 of record NZ_AMZS01000026.1, on the reverse strand, counting down.
CTTCAAACCAGTTATCCGGCATCATTTTGCCGTGTTCAAGGTAATAATCGCAGCTGGCCCAATCGAAGCTATCCATTTGAACTTGAATGCCATATTTGTCTGCTGCTGCCTTTACAACCTTGATGCCTTCTGGTAGAACTTCTAAACCAATCCCATCACCCGCAATCGTGGCAACTTTATACTTTTTTGCCATAACGCTCCCTTACACCTTTGGTTAATATCCTTAGCTGTAAACATGCTGTTTTCAGCAGCAATGATCAATAATAAAACTATCACCCCAATGGACACGGATCGTGAATAATCTACCTAACCTATCGGATTTAAAGGTTTTTTGCACAGTCGCCAAACGCAAGAGTTTTGTCGATTCAGCTGAGGAGCTGGGTGCTTCACCTGCATTTATCAGTAAACGCATCAATATTTTAGAAACCAATCTGAACTGTAAACTGTTCCATCGCAGTACCCGTCATGTCAGTTTGACCGAAGATGGCAAACTGATTCTGGATCGGGTCTCCAATATTCTGGATGAATTTGATGAAATCAGTGAGCTGGTGAATAACCCCTTAAGCACGCCCACAGGTCATCTCGACATTGTCAGCAGTTTTGGTTTTGGCCGTAAACATGTTGCGCCCATCTTGTCTAAATTGATGACCATGTACCCCAAACTGGAAATTCAGTTTGATACTATCGACAACACCAAAGACCTGATTCAACACAGCATTGATCTGGATATTCGCATTGGCAACGATATTGCCCCGAATATGATTGCCAAAAAACTGGTGTCAAATTTCCGAATTTTCTGCGCTGCACCCAGCTATTTACTGCAACAAGGAATGCCTGAAAGTCTGGAAGATTTACGCAACCATGATTGCCTCACCATCAGTGAACGTGACCAATCCTCAGTATTATGGAAATTGCGTCATCCTTCGGAAGATCGGTCGGTACATGTCACACCGCGCTTCATTTCCAATAATGGCGAGATTATTCACCAGTTGGCGATTGAGGGACATGGCATTATCTTACGTTCGATTTGGGATGTGGCAGATGAATTGATTAGTGGTCAGTTACAGCATATCTTGCCGGAGTATTGGCAAGATGCTGATGTATGGGCGGTCTATCCTTCACGTTTAAAAAGCTCATCTAAACTACAGACCTGTATTCTGTTTATTCAAAATGAACTGATCAACCGTTTACAGCATATCCAGAACCTAAGCCGTGGTCAGCTGATCCAGCCGATTGAGCCGATCAATCCAAATACAGAGAAAGTATTTCTATAATCACGCTAAGCTGCCTGCTTTCTTTTTTCAGCAACATCATGCACATTAGCAAGATCATGAATTAACAGGCAGCTTATGAGCACGGCAATATTTGGCCTTATTTTACTTGCAGCGACATGTCATGCCACATGGAATGCCATTGTAAAAGCGGGTACAAATAAATTTTTAACTACCGTATTGGTCACTGCATCCGCAGCAGTTTTAGCCGCACTACTGCTGCCCTTTTTCCCGATTCCGCATCGCGAGAGCTGGCCTTATATTCTGGCTTCAACCGCAATACAGATTCTGTATTTTGGCATGGTGGCAAAAATCTATCGTGTTGCCGATATGGGGCTGACTTATCCCTTAATGCGTGGCACAGCACCGCTGATTGTTGCCGTTTTAGGCACCTTGTTGCTGCACGAACAACTACAATTCAATGCATGGCTAGGCATCATTACCATTTCCGTCGGCATTTTATCGATGATTTTGGCTGCGCCCAAAACGGGACGCAAAGGTATCGGTCTGGCTTTACTCAACGCTGTCTTGATTGCGGGTTATACCTTACTGGATGGTCATGGCGTTCGACTTGCGGGATCAGCCATTGCCTATATCTTATGGAGTTTCGTACTCTCAGGACTGATCTTTTTTATCTTTGCTCTAAAAATGCAATATCGGCAAATGGGTGAGTATTTCCGACATAATTGGCATTTAGGTTTAATCGGTGGCATTGGTTCTTTTTTCTCTTATGGTTTGGCACTGTGGGCAATGACGCTTGCACCCGTTGCGATTGTTGCAGCACTAAGAGAAACCTCGATTTTATTTGCCACGCTGATCTCAATCTTTATTCTAAAAGAGCGCATCAATGCAGTACGGATTATCTCCTCATGCATCATTTTAATCGGGGCACTGATCTTAAGAACCGCCTAAACAAAAAAGCCAGTCTATCGTAAACAGACTGGCCCATTTTCAACGCCGAATTTAGAAGTAATAACCTAGCGATAAATAGAACAATTTATTCCATTGATTGCTGTCACCTTGCGCCAATCCATCTGCGCCACTGCCCGTCATTGGGTCATTGCGACTCCAGATATATTCACCCTGTATACCGACTTTTTTATAGTTAAAATATAGACCTGCGATTAAGCGATCCGAATCTTGATAGCCTGATTCATCTTTATAAAAACGGCTATACGAGACATAAGGTTTAATATTTTCTAACTGATGAAAAGGCTTGGCAAACGTATAGTTAATTTCATTGGCCATATATTTACCTTTGTTGGCCACTTGATAAGGATAGTCAAATGCGCCAATGGTCGAACTTTTTGGCAAAAGATCGTCTGCATTTTTAATGTCCTGCTCTCCTGCCAAAAACAACCATTGCCATGCCTGATAATTGGTGGTGCTAAAAATGCTCCATGTACTACGATGCCCGTCTTTATTGGTACGATTGTTTTCTAATTCCGAATACCAATAAGAGCCACCAATTTCCGTGGAGAAATTCTGAGATTGATCTAGTTCAAACTTTCGGGATAAGCGCGTCACCCACATGTTCTTTTCATCAATATCGGTGCCTTGAGTCAGATCGTCTGCCTGCACAAAGTTACCGCTATAACGACTGGAATCCTTGGATGTGCCTTTGTAATTACCACCATCGGTTGGATAAAAACCCAGAATGAAGTTGTACAGATTGTCCTTAAATTGGTACTTCACTCCAAGGTTTTGAATGTCTTCCAGTCCAACGGTATTCAGCAAAGTTTCATAATAGCTATTGCCCCACAGTCGTCCAAAACCGAAATCAACCGATTGAAAACCGACTGTCATTCGTTGCTGATCTGAAAACTTATAGCCTGCCCAAGCATCTTTTAAAAATAGTGCATCACATAAACGATCGTACTGGTAGCAACGCACATCCATTGATGCAATCCAGTCTGGGTTTTCATAACTCAAGACCGCTTTGATATCGGCCAATCGCCAGTCATCATTTTTGGAGCCTTCATTGGCTTGGACAATATAGTCTTTATGGATATAGCGGGTACGGATTGCGCCTGTCAGTTTTAGTTCACCCGCTTGCGTTTTCGGGTCACCGATACTGATATCGGCGGCCAAGACTGGCGTATTTGCAAAGATACCCATTGAACTCAAGAGAAGCAGAGCTTTTTTCATTGTTGTACGTCCTTGTTTAACCTCATATGAAAATGAAGAAATTCAGGCTGACAAACAACGCTTAAACTATAAAGTTGGTCTTTACGGAATGTGTTTAATGGGACAATATTAAGCTCAGACAAGTATGGAATATCCTTTCTAGATTGATAAACTCATCAATAATTGATTACAACCAAAAGAGCATAACTGAGCTTATAACTATCGTAGAACCAAAAAAAACAGATAACTTAATATGAAACCATAACTTTTTATGCTGCTCTACTACCCTCATAGCCGAGTTAAAATCCATTCCATAGAATAGTTTTCTTTTTTCAAAAAAGTTTTTTAAACTCTTCTCAGAAAATAAGAAAATTATATTAATAAAAGTAATACCTAAAATTACTGCTTCTATATTAGTCACATCCATTGGTTTGTTTTTATACAAACTACCGTAAAATATACTCTTTAAAGCTTCATTGCGATTCACATATCTTGCTGCTAATTGATGAAAAATAGCCCAAAGCACAACAGACAATAATAAATAAATCACCAACAAATCTTTAATTAGCATAGAAATACTCATAAAAGTTCAGTCCCATTATGTTAAAAATAAGCGACTATAAAGTTTAAAATAGTGTGAATTGTAAAAATAATTAAATTACACCTATTAATTATTGTTAAAACAAGGAACCAACATTAAAATAAGCTCATTTAAATTTCAATAACAGCTTAGATTTAAATGAAAAATATTTTAGCTCTCATATCACTTATCTTCCTGATTTCATGTGGTAATTCACAAAAAAACTCCACCTCAAACACAAACAATTCAGATGCAGAAAACGTGTATATCTATGACCAAGAAACCAATAAAAAGCTAAAACAAGCAGAAGATTTGATCAATAATAACCAATATAATAAAGCATTTCCGATTCTATTAGAGCTTGCTAAACAAGGAAATCCAGTTGCTCAGAATGATGTTGGTATTGGTTATCAGTATGGATTTAATGGAATAACTAATGAAAAGAAAGCAATTGAATGGTATACATTAGCAGCGAATCAAAAGTATGCACCAGCATTACACAATCTAGGTCTTTTAGAGTTTAATAAAGCCAAGAATGATAGTGACTATAAAAAAGCTTTAGACTTTTTCTTAAAAGCTGAAAAACAAAATCACTATGAATCAATATCCATAATTGGTATTTTTTATAAGAATGGTATTATCTATCCAAAAAATATAACTAAATCTATTGAAAAATTTAAAATCTCTGCTGAACATGGTAATGCCTCTGGTCAATTTAACTTAGCTCAAGCTTATTATTATGGTGAAGGTGTTCAACAAGATTTAAAAAAAGCTTTAGAATGGTATAAAAAGTCCTCTGAACAAAACTATGAGGCTGCATCAATCCAGTTAGCAAATTTATATGCAAATGGTAAAGGCACATCCAAGGATTTAGGGAAAGCTATCAACTTACTCAAACCAATAGCAGAGGATGGTAATACTACCGCACAATATAATCTTGCTATAGCCTATAGAGAGCAAAAAAATGAAAAGGAATTTTTACTCTGGAAAGGTAAGTATGAGCGTAATCCCAACAAAACTGAATAAAACGAGCCTGTAAATTATTTTGTGTAAGTTCCATTTTTTATAAATGATCTTTTAATCGATCATCGAACTGAATCGTAAACCAATTCATTGCTAAACGCCAATTTTGAATTGGCATCGTCCATTTCTTCGCAGCATTTGATGTTGCTAAGTAAATGACCTTCTTTACTGAGTCATCAGATGAAAAGATTTTCCTTTTCTTCGTTGAATGGCGTATTACGCTATTCAACGACTCAATCGCATTTGTTGTATAAATAGCATGACGTATTTCGGCTGGATAGCTAAAGATCGTTCGGATATTTTCCCAATTGGCCCGCCAGGATTCTCCAATTTTGGGATACTGGTGATTCCATTGATCACAGAAGATGTCTAGGGACTTTAAAGCATTTTCCTCTGTACTTGCCTGATAAATCGCTTTCAGACCCGACGTAACAGCCTTGTAGTCTTTCCAGCTTACAAATCTCAGGCTATTGCGTACAACATGCACAATACACAGTTGAATATCAGTATGAGGGTAAACAGAGGCTATCGCGTCAGGAAAGCCTTTTAATCCATCTACACAGGCAACAAGAATGTCCTGTACTCCTCGATTTTTTAGCTCTGTCATGACTGACAGCCAGAATTTGGCACCTTCTGTCTGAGCAATCCACATACCCAGTAATTCTTTTTGCCCATCCATATTGATGCCTAAAGCAAGGTATACGGACTTGTTAATCACATTGGAGTGCTGACGGACTTTGACAACAATACAGTCAAGATAGACAACAGGATAAAGGCTATCTAAGGCTCTATTTTGCCACTCAGTCACTTGCTCAATCACAGCATCGGTAACTTTGCTGATGAGAGATGCTGACACATCGGCATCGTACATTTCTTTGAAGAAGGCTACAATTTCCCTATTAGTCATTCCTTTTGCATACAGTGAGAGGATTTGGTCATCCATACTGGTGATGCGTGTTTGGTGCTTTTTGATAATTTGTGGCTCAAATGAACCTTCTCGATCACGGGGAATATCTAAAGCCAGTTGTCCATCTTGAGTTGTAATGGTTTTAGAACTAAACCCATTACGGCTATTTGAGCCTTTCTTGGGCTGATGCTTTTCATAACCGAGATGGTCTGAAAGTTCAGTATTGAGTGCAGTTTCAATCATGAATTTTTTAAAGACTGCTGTCATTTGGTTTAAGTCTTCTGGTGTTTTTAGACCTTTAGCCAATTCGGCAGCCATACTTTTGATTGTTGCT
>NZ_AMZS01000025.1:0-277 GCF_000314615.1 Acinetobacter sp. WC-323 | reverse complement strand
ATTGGCTAAAGTTACTGCACTGATTATCAGTCGAGATGTCGTTATTGATTATGCCTTATACGGAACTCCAGAATTAGCCCTCGTTGCGAACAACAAAGCAGAAATCCTGCAGTTCCGCGGACGCTGATAAGTAGACAGATTCCTGACACGGAATACTATAACTGAGGTCACCTAAATAGGATGCATAAGTTGTGTAAGTTACGCCACTTAAATAAGTTAAGGCGCTAAAGCGATAAAAGCTACATGATGGCCAGTACTGAGCACTGGCGATCTAAGT
>NZ_AMZS01000024.1:0-10306 GCF_000314615.1 Acinetobacter sp. WC-323 | reverse complement strand
CGAAGCAAAGCCAAGATAGGTGGTGGAAAATTTAGGCCATTGCGCGCAATTGAAAAACCTTAGCGTGCTATATTTTCCGTTTCCTGAGACGACCCCTTTTCGGCGCAGTTCGGTGACTTTAGGCCCTTCGTGCAGGGTGGCTTCCAGACCATTCTCCTGGTCCTTGTAGCTGCGGTGGTCGACTCGGGCGGTGTATCCGGCCATGTCCAGGTGCATATTGCAGATATCGGCAAAGTGTTTGCGCCAGTGTTCGATTTCTCCACTGTGTTTCTGATCCAGTTCCCGGGTTTTCTCGGTAAAACCTTCGGGAATGAGCTTGCGTGTGCTCATCAGGATATGGGCGTGATAATTGCGTTCATCACTGCCGGATCCGGTATGCGGGGCATGGATACAGGCATCAACGGCCACCTGATGTCTGTCCACGATACTGGCGCATAGTTCTTCGAGCATGGCCAGGCGTTGTTCCTGATTTAATTCACTTGGAAAAGCGATTTCAAATTCCCGGGCAACTGTCGAGTTTTTTCGGGTTTCGCGCTGTTCAACTTCGTTCCAGAGTCTTTCCCGGTTTTTTAAATGTTCTGGTGCGTCTTTGGGTAAATAAATCTCTTTGTATTCCACACCAGTTTTTCGGCTGTAGTCATGTTCTCGGCCTTCACGTTCACAATAGATCTTTTCACCAGCCCGATAGGCGATTGCAGCAGTGGCGGAACGTCCTGCTGATCGTGCTACGGTTTTGACTGAAAAGTGGTAAATCGCCATGCCTATTTTTCGCTTTTAAATTTTCACGTAGTGAAATACAACCGTGTCTACGGTTGTCGGGGTATTGGGGAGACCCCAATCGGACTTGCAAACGAAGTTTGCATAAGTGCGCTCTTCGAGGAAAACATTACTATACATATAGCACCTTGAATGCAGATTCAAGTGCGCTTATGTTAGGGATGGTTTCCCTGGATGACGGTATTGAATGAATGAGCATTACTGAAACATTAGACAGTAAAATTAAGGCCCAGGAAGAGAAGCTGAAGCAGTTAAAGGCTCAAAGACAGGCAGCATTGGCAAGAGAACGTGCCAAAGAGAAAGAGCAGGCACGAAAGGACGATACCAGACGCAAGATTTTAATCGGATCCTGCATGTTGAAAATTACCGAAGATGATGAACAAGCCAGAGCAAAACTGATTGCTCAGATGGATAAATATTTAATGGATGAAAGAGATCGTAAGCTGTTTGATCTGTCGGCAGTTAATTACTAATTTCTTGAAAAGATACATAGGAATTTGAAATGAGATTACTAATTGCCTTAATTTTTCCCTGGCTACTGTTTTTCACCATAGGACGACCATTTGCAGGCATCATTTGTTTGCTACTTCAGATTACAGTTCTAGGTTGGATCCCGGCTGCGATCTGGGCGGTCTATGCTTTGTCGCAATACAAGACTGATCAGAAAATTAAAAGAGCAATTCGCTCATCATAAATAGTGTAATTGTGTGATTTTTAGATCTGATTGATTTTGTGATTTCCATCACACTTATCCATGAGTGAATGATCAGATTGTGAAGATTATTTGAGCAATAAGTGATTTAATAAATTTTATAACAATAATTATAAAACTCCAGAGGTAAAGAAATTAACCCTCTAATTCTTAGTTAGAAAAATAATTAAAACAAGAATTAGAGGGTTTCATTTTTTATCGAGTTCACTCTATTTTGCCACAAAGCTCCTATCCAATATGGGTAAGGTAGCTAGAAATGGGTTCTAACAATCTAGGTGTTTCTTTAATTCTGTTCTTTTCTATTCTATTCATTCGACACATAAGATCACGAATTACGTAAACCCTATATAAATTTATTTTTTAAACACTCGGATGTCTTATTTCATACATTAATTTACAGCGATTTCTTGGCGCATAAGGCTCTAATAAAAGTGTTTTTTATTTTTGGCAGCCTTGATACGAGTCTGTTTAATGTTGAACTAGAGAGAGGAAATCCGCATGCGTGCTCTTACCTATCATGGTGCTCGGGATGTACGAGTTGAATCCGTTCCAGATCCAGTGATTCAGGAACCAGATGACGTCATTTTAAGGGTGACAGCGACTGCCATCTGTGGCTCAGATCTGCACCTATACCGGGGTAAAATTCCGGCCACTGAAGATGGCGATATTTTCGGCCATGAATTTATGGGAATTGTAGAAGAAGTCGGCCCTGAAGTCACCGAAGTCAAAAAAGGCGACCGGGTCATTATTCCTTTCGTGATTGCATGTGGTCACTGTTTTTTCTGTGAACATGAACTCATGGCTTCCTGTGAAAATACCAATACCGGCCGTGGTGCAATTCTCAATAAAAAACAGATTCCACCAGGGGCAGCTTTATTTGGCTTTAGCCATCTATATGGTGGTATACCGGGTGGTCAAGCTGAATATGTGCGGATCCCCAAGGGCAATGTCGGACCATTTAAAGTGCCAGGCTCCCTGCCTGATGAAAAAGTATTATTCCTGACCGATATTCTACCAACCGCCTGGCAAGCAGTGAACAATGCCCAAGTTGGTCGAGGTTCCAGTGTGGCGATTTATGGTGCTGGCCCAGTTGGTCTGCTGGCTGCTGCCTGTGCGCGGATGCTCGGTGCCGAGCAGATTTTTATGGTCGATCACCATCCTTATCGTCTGAGTTTCGCACATCAAACCTATGGGGTGATTCCGGTCAATTTTGATGAAGTCGATGCCGCTGAATTTATCATTCAAAATACCACGGGTTATCGTGGAGTCGATGCCGTCATTGATGCGGTCGGTTTTGAAGCCAAAGGCAGCATGCTGGAAACCGTAATGACTAACCTGAAATTAGAAGGTTCGAGTGGTTCAGCGTTAAGACAATGTATTGCAGCGGTCCGCCGCGGCGGTGTGGTGAGTGTACCTGGAATTTATGCCGGTCCAATTCACGGCTTCTTGTTTGGTGATGCCTTTGACAAAGGTTTAACCTTTAAAATGGGACAAACTCATGTGCATAATTACTTGCCGCAGTTGCTAGAACATATTGAAAATGGAGATCTGTCTCCAGATCTGATTATTACCCATCGCATGAAACTGGAAGATGCTGCGGAAGGTTACCGTATTTTTGATAAAAAAGAAGAAGACTGTCGTAAAGTTATTCTGACGCCATAAATATGATTAAAGGAAAGCGCCATCAGGCGCTTTTTTACTTTGGAGAAATCGGACATTTCCATTTGGGGGTTACAACTGAATTGCGTATAAGAGATTTTATGTTAAATAATGATGCGACATAAATAGTCGTATGACTATGATCATCTAATTGACTTCTTCTTAATAAAACTAGATTATTTTTATAGTTTTTAATCAATTAGGAAGATGAAATGTCATTAATCTCAGTCCAAGAAGCGCGTGAAAATGCAGATAAATTTAGTCTAAGTTCTGATGAAATGTTAAATGAAGTAGCGAACGCAATTTCAGCTAACTCTAAGTTAGGAAAAACCGAGATAGTAGTTGCTTTTTTATCGAAAGTTGTCGATCAGAGCGAATTAAATTTTGTAGAAAAAAGCTTAAAAGAAAAAGGATATAGTGTTAACTCTTCTAATATCGAAGATAAGATCTATATTAAAGTTAATTATTAATTCAAATAAAATAAAAAGGAGCTTAAGCTCCTTTTTATGAATGATTTTTCAAATCATTCAACATTGCATCACGCAAAATCTTATTCATTCGTGTTTGATAGCCTTTGCCTTGGGCTTTTAGCCACTGCATGACATCTGCATCAATGCGAACCGTAGTTACTTGTTTAGTCGGCTTGTAAAAAGGATTTTGTACAGCATTTTTCCAAAAACTTTCATCAAGTTCAGGGATGTCTGAAAAGTCTATTTCGCTGTCTGGGCGTTTATCTAATGCCTCAAGTCTTGTCTTTTGTTCTTCAGATAAGACAGGAGGTTTATTCAAATCTACTTTGTAAGTAACGGTTTTGTTCATACTGTTTCCTCTCTTTTTTCTCTGCCTGTCGTGCTGAAATAATACGGATATGATCAATCCCATTATGATCTTGTACAGTATGAGCCACTAATAAAACTGTCTGCCCATGTACGAGACCTATCGCTTGCCAACGATATTCACCATTTTCAAAGCGATCCTGTTTGAAGACGGCATGAGCATCATAAAAAACCAATGTTGCATCTTCAAAAGCTACACCATGCTTTTTAAGGTTTATTTCTGCTTTATGCTCATCCCATGAAAACTCAATTTTCATAGTTGCATCGCTTTTTGTTAATATAAAAATGTTAATACAAAATTGTAAATTTTGCAAAATTTAGCCAATTTTTATTGGCGGAATATATCAAAACTGCTCATAAAAAAGCCGACTTGTTTCAAAATCGGCTTTTTGGGCATTTTTAGATTTTTATAGTTTAAATAAGTATTTGATATTTATATTAATATACAAGTGTACTTCGTATAACCGCCATTATGTTAAATGGACATAAATCAATTCTAAAATTATCTATGATCATTCTTACTTTTACTTCAGTACTGCGGTTAGGGTGGATAGAAAAGGGCCTAACTGCTATCATTGCCCCCGAAACCCTCCAAAATAGATATCTTTCTTAATATGACACTTACGCCACCATAAGTTTATTTATCTCTTAAAACAGTAAATAACTCATCACTGTCTAGTGATGTGGTGTAGTAGCTTGTGTGTCATATATCACATCACTAGCCTTTCCTAAAATTTAAAAAAATAGGCTATTTTCATGTTATCCACTATTCGAGAACAATGGTTCTCCAATATTCGCGGGGATGTTCTTGCGGGTATTGTTGTTGCTTTGGCTCTAATTCCTGAAGCAATTGCCTTTTCAATTATTGCAGGTGTCGACCCTAAGGTAGGGTTATATGCTTCATTCTGTATTGCCGTGGTGATTTCTTTCGTAGGCGGTCGTCCAGGGATGATTTCTGCTGCAACTGGTGCTATGGCTTTATTAATGGTCACACTGGTTAAAGAGCATGGTCTGCAATACTTATTAGCAGCCACAATTTTGACAGGATTTATTCAAATCCTAGCAGGCTATCTAAAATTAGGTGCATTGATGCGCTTTGTGTCAAAGTCGGTTGTGATTGGCTTTGTGAATGCCTTGGCTATTCTAATTTTTATGGCCCAATTGCCTGAACTCACCAATGTGACATGGCATGTCTATGCGATGACAATTGGTGGTTTAGCCATTATTTATCTATTCCCCTATATCCCAGTAATAGGCAAGCTTTTACCCTCTCCCCTCATCTGTATTGTACTCCTCACGCTCTTTGCCTTGTTCATTGGTTTAGATGTAAGAACCGTAGGTGATATGGGGCAATTACCAGATACTCTTCCAATTTTCTTGCTTCCTGATATTCCTTTAAATCTTGAAACTTTAGCTATTATTTTGCCTTATTCACTGGGATTAGCAGCCGTCGGTTTGCTTGAATCTATGATGACAGCAACGATTGTCGACGATTTAACAGATACCACCAGTGATAAAAACCGTGAGTGTAAAGGACAAGGCGTTGCCAATGTCGCTTCAGGCTTCTTAGGCGGAATGGCAGGCTGTGCCATGATCGGTCAATCAATTATTAATGTGAAATCTGGTGGTCGTACCCGTTTATCTACCTTTAGTGCGGGGGTCTTCCTGTTAATTATGGTGGTGTTTATCAGTGACTGGCTCAAAGTCATTCCAATGGCTGCACTGGTTGCCGTAATGATCATGGTTTCAATCGGAACATTTAACTGGGATTCACTGCGCAATATTCGCCAATATCCCTTCTCTAGCAATATCGTAATGATAGCGACAGTGGTTGTGGTTGTTGCCACACATAACCTGGCTTATGGCGTATTAGTCGGTGTTCTTCTTTCTGCATTATTTTTTGCTAACAAAATTGAACGCTACATGGCAATTCAGTCCGAATTTAATGAACCTGAAAGTACCCGTACTTATACGGTGACGGGTCAAGTGTTCTTCAGCTCGGCAGATAAATTTACGTCTGCATTTGATTTCAAAGAAGCACTTTCAAAAGTTGTGATTGATGTTAGTCAGGCTCACTTTTGGGATGTGTCTGCGGTCGCTGCCGTAGATAAAGTGGTCATTAAGTTTAGACGTGAAGGAACAGAAGTCGAACTGATTGGAATGAATGAAGCCAGTAAAACGTTAGTCGATAAGTTTGGTATCCATGATAAGCCAGATGCTTTAGATCGCTTAAATAGCCACTAAGAGGGATGAATTATGTCAAAAATTATTGCATGTATTGATGGATCATTAGCAACAAATACCGTTTGTGATTATGCAGCTTGGTTTAGCGATAAATTGAATTCACCTCTTCAGTTATTGCATGTCATTGATAAGCCAAAAGCGAAAGCACCACAAGATTTAAGTGGTGCAATTGGTCTAGGAAGTCGAGAAACCTTGCTAAACGAGTTGGTTGAACTGGAAGAACGTAAGGGGAAAATTGAGCTAGAGCATGGCCAAATTCTTCTTCGGGAAGCAAAAAACTATCTATTGGAGAAGTTCTCTATTGATGCTCAAAGCTTTCAACGCCATGGCAGTCTTTTAGAAACAATCATGGGAATGGAAGAGGATATTCGAGTTCTTGTTATGGGTAAGCATGGAACTGAAACCGAGCACAATTCCAGTAAAGTTGGAACCCATATTGAAAATGTTGTTCGTGCTCTTCATAAACCCGTGTTAATCACATCCTCACCGTTTAGTCCACCTCAGTCATTTTTAATTGCTTTTGATGGAAGTCCTACTGCACGTATTTGTGTAGACAAAATTGCAAATAGCCCTTTATTAAAAACCCTGACAGCTCATGTGGTATATGTTGGTAAGCCAAATAGTGATATGACATCACAAGTCACTTGGGCAAAAGAGCTACTTGCAAATAATGGTTTTGATGTCATTGATAGTGTGCTTGAAGGTGATGTTGAGAAATCTATATTGGATTATCAAGAAAAAAACGTTATTGATATGATTGTGATTGGTGCATATGGTCATTCAAAGATACGCCAGTTTTTTATTGGTAGTACGACGACCAAATTGTTATCAAGTTCTACAAAACCAGTATTATTACTAAGATAATTTTTACAAGATAAAGGGATAGTTAAAAACTATCCCTTTTTTAGAATTTCTAAAATTAACATAATACACCTTATACGAAATTCGCAAAAATTTCCCTTTTAAAACAATGATTTATAGGTGTAAAACAGCCTATGCACGCTCTCTTAGGCTGTTTTAGCAATTTTTCATGTTCCACGGTCAATAAGTAAGCAATGTTCCACGGTTTTATTCAGTTTTAATAAACCTCATCCGGTTTTTTGATGAGTCATTATTTCATGTGCTTGCACTGAAATTGGCTCATCAAAAAATTGGAGTCCTGGCTAACCATAGGGAAGGAAAAAACGGCTCAGGAAGCCCCTCTTCTTAGGTTCAGGCTCAACATGTTCCGGAACAGGGATACGTTTGTTCTCTGGAGTAGTCAATCCGTCCTCTTTAACCTGCTTTAACTGAATATTTGTTGCCATATCAGTTGGGTTTGGCGAAATATTACTTTCAATATTCTCTTTATTAGGTTCACTACTAGCTTTAGGTGGCTTCATTTCAATTAGTGTAAGAAGCGTATCAATACGAGCATTAGCTTTAGCCTCTCTATCTTCTGCTTTTTCTAATTGTTTCTTTAAAAAGTCGATCTGATTTTTTAACTCTACTACTGTTTTATCAGTGTATTCGGGTGTATCCAGATTCTGTATTAGAGACGTATCAATACGTTTTGACTGTTTTCCAGAAAACGGTTCACCATATACACGCAATAATTCTGAAAAGTCTATAAAGCCATCATGATCACGGCTTAATACCCCATTTTTTATATCTTTATAAAGTGTCGCTCTAGATTTTTTATACAGTGTGGCAGCATCACTAACACTGTATTTTGTACTTGTTTTCATAGTGTATTACTGTGTATTTAAGATACGTATTGAAGAATACAATAAGTGTATTCTTCAATACACTCAAGGTTTGAAGCCTAAGTTCCGTAAGTAAGGTAAAAACTGCTTCTGTTGTTTTGGATCTCTAAGTTTTTCCTTGATTTTTGAAGCCAATATTTCATAGCTCTCACCCTCACGTGCTAGATGAGAAAGTTCATGTAGACGCGATAGTTGATTACCAAACATGTTTATCTGAGCATCTGTTAACTTATAGAACTCTTTCGGTATGTCTGTACTTTCCTGACCAATACTTTTTGTTTTTTCTTTAAAAGAAAAAGTAATGTGAGTAACTTTACGACCTGTTTTTTTCTGCTCATACGTCACACGTAAAGGGCTGTATTCATTTATTTGATCTACAGCAGTATCAATTACCCTTTTTTTAAAATCAGCAAATAACGGATACTTTTTACCTAGTTCCAGCATCGTTCGTAGATTATCAACAGAGATTTCACGCTTACCTATTTGTCTGTATTGCACCAGTAACTCATAGATACGGATACCGTACCCACTGTTGATACCTGCGATATCAGATAGAGCATATTTCGTAAATTCTCTACTTAGGTTGGATATAAAAGGCAAAATTGGTTTTGAAAAGCGAATACCAATGACACTTTGACTATCTAAAAACTGAACCTCTTGTACCCATCTCATTTTGATAGATTTATCGTCCACAGAGAGGTTGATAGACCTTTCATAAAGTCTATTAATCCCTTCTTTTAAATCTCTATAGGCTGTTTTCTCGTGTACTCCTAGGAGCTGTAATTCATTAACACTCACTGGGTATAACTCATCATCTGTGATGGGTTGATTCTTTGGAATACGTGAAATGGCTGCTAAGACAATACGTTGCTCTACGGCACTTAATTGATATGAAGCTTCTATAACTTGATTTGATTTTACAACTTGATTCTTATCCAAAATAAAACCATTTAATTTTTAATATATGACAAATATATACTTGTCATAGTTAGTAGTCAATCCGTCATAGTTAAGTAGTCAATCCGTCATAGTTAGTAGTCAATCCGTCATAGTTAGTAGTCAATCCGTCATATTTAAATGCTGAAACCATTGCTACTAAAGGCATACAGAGGGCTGAAAAGATTTAAAATATTTAAAAATAATTAAAAAAGGAAATTTGAAAAATTGCCCTTGGTTTTCGCTTCGCTCAAACTCTATTGAATCTCGCTTTCGCTCGATTCGTCGGGGCAATTTTTGGTTCATATTTTCGTGAATTTGAGGAAAAGCAAAAGCAAGATCAAAAGCAGCTCGGAATTCGCTTCGCTCATGAGCTTTTTTTCTCGCTACGCTCGATTTAAGAATCAAATTTGGAAAGTTCGCACCCATGCGGGATGCTCTGTAGGGTAGGTGATTAATGGATAGGGAGCTTGTAATCAGGGAAAGGGATGGGCAAATTTTCTCAGTTCGCTCGTAGACACTCGCTCTGTTTAGCGACTCATGCCACGAGATTTCATTTTAGGCGCATGTTGCTGTGCTTTGAGCTGTTGTTCCTGTCTGAGTTTCATCTGTTGTTCTGCTTTGATCTCATCCACACATTTTTTAATGACTTGATAGGATGGGTATAGAGTCTGGTATTGCTTGGCTTTGGCTGGATGTTGTTGTTGGTACTGCTTCCAGGCATGTTCTTTAAACTTTTCATTTTCCAATAAATCCTTCACACCATGTTTTTTCTGGTGTTCATGCTGACCTTTCAGCTTTTTGTGCTCCTGGTAAATCGCATCACGTTGGGCTTCCCAGGCTTTTTTTCCAAACAGTAAGGGTTTGTTCTGAGTTAATTCGTTGTGTTGATCGACCAGGCTTTGCAATTTGTCATGACTTTGCTTGAGTCCGCTTTTCACGATCTCCTGGGCAAGCTGCTGATTGAACTCATTTTGATGTTTGTGGTGCTTGGTCAGGGTTATTTCGGCTTGTTTGAGATTACGCTGCATGAAATCCAGGTCTAGATTCGCGTCTTTTGCGCTGATTTCGCGTTTTAGCACTTTGCCAAGGGTTTCCCTCTGTTTTTCCTCAAACAGGGCTTTTTCGTCAATTGGTGGCGTTTTAGCGCTATTTTTGATTTGGATCTGCTGTTCTGTTTTCAGTGTGCTGAGTTTGATCTCATTTTCAGCAATCAGCAGATCCATATTTTTGCTGTATTGCAGCTGAGCCTGATTTCTCTGTTTGATTTCGTCATTGCTTCGGCTGATTTCGGTCTCAATCCCTTTTCGGGGTCGTCTCAGGAAACGGAAAATATAGCACGCTAAGGATTTTCACTCCGACTTCTTTTAACGATATCCAACACGGTATTTTTGCTT
>NZ_AMZS01000023.1:0-72203 GCF_000314615.1 Acinetobacter sp. WC-323 | reverse complement strand
GATGCCTGAACTTATCATTTTTGTTTTATGTTCTGGAACTTCCTGTTCCTGATGAGTTCATATTAGGCAATTGAGCTTGGGTTGAAAATGGGACATTGACGTTAGTGAATGTAAGCAAAAACGTACAGGTTTTTTGTTAAACTCAACGACATCAATTGACGTACTAGATAAACTTTTCCTTTACTATAAACAAAAGATAATTACATAATCTTATTATAAAAAGGGGGTAAGTTAATGAAAGCAATAATGATTAGAAGTCCAATGTCTGTACTAGAAAATGACCATATTGGATATGGTTGGGCTAAAGTCAATTTTTCAGAGTATAAAAATGCTACTGATGTAATTTCTAAAATAAATGAAGAATATACTAATGGGATTGGTAGACATTCAAATAGTATCAAAAAATTCTTTAACTTAGAAAATGGAGATATTGTTGTCGTACCATTATCTAAAGCAGTTGCTATTGGTATCGTAAATGGTAAAAAATCTTTTGATCAGAATCTAGCCAAAACTAAAGCTTGCAATCTTGTTTCAGTAAATTTCTTTAGAACTAATAATGGGCATATTCTAAGAATACCTAGGAAATCCCTTACACAAGGGTTTGAAAGTCGTCTAAAAGTAAGAAAATCAAATACAAATTTAAATGATTTTAAAGAAGAAATTGCTAGAATTATTGATTCTATTGAATCGAATGGTGCATATAAACAAGAAACATACTTGCTAGAGAAAATATCAGAAGCAGAGCAAAAATTTAAAAAAGATCTTCTTACTTCTATAACTTCTGGAACAACATGGTTATCTGCTGGAGGAAATGGGTTAGAACAACTAGTTAAAGAGCTTCTTATTATTGAAGGTTATACAGCAGCTATTCAACCTAAAAATCAATCTACTGGTATCTCTGATATAGATATTATCGCAAGTCGTATAGACCGCTTTTCGGAATCAAATTTATTAATACAAGTGAAACACCATTCAAACATATCCGGTAGTCACGGACTTAAGCAATTAATAGCTTTCAATGATTTTGAAGACATGGAACACCAAAAGTGGTTTATCACTACAGCAGATATGACTGACTCATCAATGGATCTAGCTTCTCAGAACAACATTAAAGTTATGGTTGGTTCTGATTTTATCGATTGGGTTTATGAAAATATTTCTGATTTATCTTATGCAACAAAACAACAATTAGGTATCATTGAAATACCCCTGCTTTTAAAATAATCATGCGATAATTTTTTAATAAAAAGCCCTTTAAATTTTAAAGGGCTTTTTTACAATTTTATCGATTAAACCGAATGACCTAAACGCTCACCCATCACTACAGTTGAATTGGCCTTGAACTGCTCTTCCCAGACCATTTTATCTTTTTCAAATAAAATCACAGCGGTTGAGCCAAGATAGAAGCGACCTAATTCCGCACCTTTATCCAATGGCATTTGATGATGTTGCAATTCAACACGGCCCGTCGGTTTTACCTTGCCCGTTGCAACTGTTTCAATCCCAGCAACAATCATTGCACCCACCAGAACGACCGCCATACGACCCAGTTCGGTATCAAATAAGCAGACCATACGCTCATTACGCGCAAACAAGCCCGGTACATTTTCAGCCGTGGTTTGGTTGACCGAAAATAATTCACCTGGGATATATAAAGTTTCGGTCAATGTGCCTGCCAAAGGCATATGCACACGGTGATAATCTTTAGGTGACAAATAGACGGTCGCAAACTGCCCTTCATGGAAAGGTTTGGCTAACTGCGGATCACCAATCAACTTTTCCACTGAAAAACTTTGACCTTTGGCCTGAAAAATATCACCTGCTTCAATTTTACCAAGCTGTGAAATCGCACCATCTGCAGGACAAACAATACTATCTGGCTGTTCATCAATGCCACGAATACCCTCTTTTAACGCACGGGTAAAAAATTCATTGAATGATTTATAGTGTTGCGCATTGCTTTGTTCAGCAATGCTCATATCAATTCCGTATTTGGCTTTAAATGCCTGAATAACAGCAGTTTTTACAAAAAGATTTTCACTTGCGGCAACCTTGCCAATCACACGGCTGAGTTGATGTTGCGGCACAAGATTTTGTGCTTTGATAAATAATTGTTTTTTTAAATCTGCTGCAAAACTCACAACGGCGACTCTCCTGAAATAATAGGACTATCGAGGCGATTGCCCCACTCACTCCACGCACCATCATAGGCTTTGACTGGCCAGTTAAGCAACCTTGCCAGAATATACGCCAAGCCAGAACGATGGTGAGACTGACAGTACACCACCACAGGTTGTTGTAAATTAAAGCCTAATTGTTCTAAACGTTGTTGTGTGCGTTCAAGCGGGTGTAATTTTAGATGATTTTCACGGTTTAGGGCAGTACTCCATTCAAAATGCAGTGCATTTGGGATGTGACCGCCGCGTCGCGCAGCCAGACGCAAGCCTGTATATTCATCATTGCTACGGCAATCCCACAGTTGAATATTCTGTTCTTCAACTTGATTGAGTAATTCCTGATATTCGACCCGATATTGCTGGACGGTGGCTAAATCAATCGACAATAGTTCCGCAACGGGTTTCACTGGATCGACTTCAGCCGTCGTCGGTAATCCAGCACCTAGCCAGCCATGAATGCCGCCATTAATCAGACTGGTATGCTGGAAGCCTAGACAATGTAAATTCCATATTAATCGCCCTGCCCAGGCACCGCCTTCATCGTCATACACCACCACGTGATGTTGCGGTGAAATATTCAATTTCTCGATGAGCGCCTGTAGCCCTTCTAAGTCCGGCAATACTCCATTGGCTTGTTCTTGTTGTGCCACGAGATATTTAGGCTGTAAATGGATCGCATGAGGAATATGCAGTTGTTCATACACCGATGCACGACTTAAATCGACAATACGAATTCGCTCATGTCCTAAATAGGGCACGAGTTGTTCAGGTTCTATCAGTAAACCCAGTTTAAAATCTACGTCAGTCATTGTTATGCTGTTTTGTCATCCGCCTTATGCGTAATTTTAGCATAGCCGACTTTTTATCTTTGTCTGATTTTTTGCATTCATTTAGCAGAAAAGAAGATATAGAGAAGTTAAATAATTGAATTTTCACTACAGAGTCTTACTGTGTTCTCATCCTATTTCGGGATAAGCCTTCGGCTCGACCTACTTTTGTTTCGACAAAAGTAGGCAAAACCATTGTCATCCACAAAACCTGTTCACTTCTTTCATCTATTTAACTGTATCACGAAAAAGACGTCTTGCTTATATCACGCTGGTTGTGGATGACGTTTACGCGTATCGAATTAAAGTTTTAAAGTCTTACTTGTTTCTTCAATATCAAACACCTGACGTAAATACGCCAAGAAGGTATCATTATCGGTCATGGTCTTACCTGGGCTATCCGAAATTTTTGCCACGGATTGACGATTACACTCCACCAATTTCAACACAATATTCAACGGCTTCTGCCCCATATCATTGGTTAAATTGGTGCCAATCCCAAAACTCACCTGAAAACGGTCTTTAAAATATTGATGCAATAACCAGGCTTTTTCCAGATTCAAGCCATCACTAAAGGTCAGCATCTTGGTCTTGGTATCAATCTTGAGTTTACGATAATGCTCAGCCGCCTTATCTCCCCACTCATACGGATCACCACTGTCATGACGCAAACCATCAAACAGCTTGGCAAAATACAAATCAAAATCGCGTAAGAATGCATCCATGCCGACTACATCGGTCAGGGCAATCCCGAGATCACCCCGATATTCTTGTACCCAAGCTTCTAAAGCAGCCTTCTGGAAATTACGCAAACGTACATCAAGCGCCTGAAAAGCCTGCAGGAATTCATGTGCCATGGTTCCAATCGGGCTAATTCCTAACTGTTTCGCTAACAGCACATTACTGGTACCACGAAATACCTTGGGTGCGGCAGCATGAAACGCTTGCACCACATGCTTTTGCCATTCAAAGCTATAGCGACGGCGTGTCCCAAAATCAGACACTAAAAAGGGAGGATCATTCTGTTGTTGTTCTTGGGCATAGTGTTGCAGTTGTACCAATTTTTGCTGTAAACGACGTTCGCCTTCTGCCAAAACCTCATCACTGCGGATACGGCGGAAATACAGTTCATTGACAATCGCTAGCACAAAGATCTCAAACATCATCGCCTGAACCATAGGCCCTTCAATCCGAATATCCAGTCGACCCGCCTCGTCAATACTGGCCTGAATAAAGCGACGTTTAAGCTGGAACAGTTCCAGATAGTCAACAAAATCACTTTTAATAAAACGTAATGAGCGCAGATATTGCAGCTCGTCTTCGGCAAAACGCAATTCACATAACCAGTCTAACTGCTGATTCAGCTCATCCAGAATCTCAACCAGTGGATAAACCGTATCTTCCAGATTTCGACAACGGAATAAATACACACTGTGCGTTTGTGGGAACTGATGTAACACCACCTGCAACATGGTGAATTTATATAAGTCGGTATCAAGTAAAGATTGAATAATGGGTGTAGACATGACTGACTAGGATCTATTCTCGTTCAAGCATTAAAGCATACTTTTGCACAGAAATGAGTCTGTCGATTGCAATGCATGATTTTTCACGAGAATAAAAGTTTAGTAATTATTTGAATTCAAAGTGTTGGCTTAATGAAGTATTCGTTTTATTTCGATGGCTGGATATCTTTTAAACGCTGCTGCTGTCCAAACTGTAGCGCAAACTGTTCTGCAGTAAGTTGACCCGTTGTGGCGGCATTGATATCACAGTCGACCTGACGCAACTGCTTGGCGATACTCCACTCTGCTTTCACGATTGCAGCCATCAGTGCGGTATGTCCGCGCTTGTCCCGGAGACACCGGTTGGCCCCTTGTTGCAGCAACAGTTTGACGGCATCTTTCTGACCATAGTAACTCGCCATCATTAAAGCGCTATATCCAGATTGATCCTGTACATCAATCGGAAAGCCGTGCTTTAAAAACTCGTGTAGGACTTCGGTATTTCCCACTTTGGCCGCAGAAAAGAACAGCTCGATCACTTCATCTGATTCGTTGACTGTGGCAGATGGCGTACCCGCATAGGCTGAGACCGATACACCGCTACAGAGTATGCTGATTGCAAATAATGCAGCTCGTAAATGAATCATCACAACATCCTAAAAATCTAAATAAGGAGTGCCTGTAACACTCGCCCTAGGTGCAGGAAAGGCTATTGAGGTTACAGGACTTTCTGGGGGTAACATTCAGGCACCTGTTACCACATCAATAAAAGCGTTTACTGGTCTTTCAACTGCGCTGCTTTGGCTTGCGCATTTTTAAGGTTTACACCCACTGCTTTGGCAAGACGTGTCCCATAATCGGCATCGGCCTTATAGAAGTAAGACACCATAATGGTTTTGGTTTCGGCATCTTTGACTTGCCCCAGATCCGCTGCCAGATTACGGATGAGGTCATTCTTTTCAACCGCCGAATAACTGCGGTAAAGCTCACCCGCCTGTTTAAATGGCTGCTGTTTCTGAATCGCCTGTTGCATAACCGTGCCTTCGAGTGGCGTAGCAACTGCACGCGCAATCTCGCTTGATGGCTTCGGTTCAATCGTACTTGGTTCATAATTGACATGAGACTCGGTTTGTCCCATGTTCATTGCCCCTTCCTGATTGTTGTTGTTTACCGCAACACGAGGACGGTTCACTGGAATTTGCTGATGATTGGCACCTAAACGGTACATCTGGGTATCTGAATACGAGAAGATACGGCCTTGCAGTAAACGGTCTTCCGATGGCTCGATGCCCGGAATCAGGTTACCGGGTGCAAAAGCAGACTGTTCGGTTTCCTGGAAGAAGTTCTTCGGCATCCGGTTTAGGGTCAAGGTTCCGACTTTCATTTCAGGTACTAAAGACTCAGGCCAGATTTTGGTCGCATCTAATGGATTGAAATCAAATTTATCCAGATCTTTTGGATCAAGCACCTGAATGTACAAGTCCCATTTCGGGTAGTTTCCGGCATAGACATTTTTATACATATCATTGGTTAGATGATTCCAGTCGCGGCCTTGTACCTCTTTCACCTGATCCAGATTCAGACCTTTTAGGCCCTGTTTCGAACGCCAGTTAAATTTGACGTATTTATACTCGCCTTTGGCGTTATAAAGTTTAAAGGCATGCACACCAAAACCATCCAGCGTACGGTAACTTTCCGGTGTCCCGAGGTTGGAATAGACATAGGTCAACATATTGATTGACCACGGCTGGCTTTTTAAGAAATCAAAAATTCGGTTCGGGTCCTGCACATTGGTCACCGGATCGGGTTTCATCGCATGGACAAAGTCAGGAAACTTGATCGCATCACGGATAAAGAATACCGGCAAGTTATTACCAACCAGATCCCAGTTGCCTTGCTGGGTATAAAACTTCACGGCAAAGCCATGTGGATCACGTGCGGTTTCTGGTGAGCCTTTCGGATGAATCACGGTAGAAAAACGAACAAAAACAGGTGTGGTGGTACCCGCTTTAAACATAGACGCGACGGTTAAATCCGACAAATCTTTTGTTGCAACGAAATCACCGTATACGCCTGTACCACGTGCATGGACCACACGCTCAGGAATACGTTCACGGCCAAAACGCTGTAATTTTTGAATCAGCTGGACATCTTGCAACAAGGTTGCACCATTCGCGCCAGCTGTGGTTGAGTTCTGGTTATCACCGACAGGCGCACCATTGTCTTTTGTTAAAGGAGCAGCATACGCGGTGCCTAACGTTGCTGCCATTATTGTGAATAAAAACGTTCGTTTAAACATACTGTTAAATCCAAAATCAAATACCTTTCCTGCACGGGGACTATACAAACAATTTAACAATAGATAAAAAAGATAATTTTAATAAAACAAATCGAAAAATAAGATCAAGCATTGCCAGGTCTTTTCTTGGGCCACGCTGTAACCGTATTAAATCTGCTAGACTGCGCAACTGACTGAACATTTAATCTTTAATTTTATGCGCGCATTAATTCAACGCGTCCTCGAAGCCAAAGTGGTCGTTGAGGGCGAAACGACAGGTGAGATTCAACAGGGCTTACTGGTGTTCTTAGGACTGGGCAAAGAAGATACCTTAGAGAAAGGCCAGAAGCTGATTGACAAGATTCTGAAATACCGGATTTTTGACGATGAGCAAGGCAAGATGGGCTGGAATGTCGGTCAGGCCAATGGCGGGATTTTATTGGTCTCTCAATTTACCTTGATGGCTCAAACCCAGAAAGGCTTACGTCCAGACTTTGGTCCAGCCATGCCGCCAGCCCAAGCCAAGGCATTGTATGAACAACTGGTGGAATATACCCGCCAACAATTCAGCCATGTGCAAACCGGAATTTTTGCAGCAGACATGAAAGTTCATTTAATCAATGACGGGCCAGTGACCTTTAATCTGGAAGTTGAATAATTTAAAAATATAAAAAAACTCCCGAAATGGGAGTTTTTTTAGGGCATTTTTATTTGCCTGTTTTTTCTTTAATAAATGCACGTGCCTGACGGATTTTTTCTTTTACCGGTTTGGGCACTTTAGGTGGAATCAGTTTTGCGGCCTGGTTAAACCATACCAATAAGCTGAAGTCTCCTTCCATTTTAATGCTGCCATCCTGCATACCGGTCATAAATGCAGTCGGGTCACCTTTCAACAAGGTTTTTACACCTTGCTCACTTGAAGCAAACTGCAAAATAAAATCGGCCTGTTCCGGTTGACCAGCGACCGTATCAATTTTGCCACGATTCACAATAATCTGGCGGGCAAAGCCGGCATCTGTACCGATCTGGATACGGAACTCACGGTCATGGACCAATTCAATAAACTTTGGGCTAGTGCGTGCCAATTGCTTCATACGTAACGCTAAACCTGCCACCAACAAATCCAATGGATCCGTGCTGACATCAACGATCGGTAACTTAACCACAGGTAAAGAAGAAAGCTTCATGACAATTATGCCTACAGTATTATGATGAAATTTAAGACAACAGTATCCTAGCATAATTGTCCAGTTGTCTGTAAAAGCTTTGTTGCAGAAAATTAATACAAAAAAGGCATGCTGAGCATGCCTTTGATGTTGTTCATATTATTATAATTTATCTGCTAGAACATTGTTGCTGGTCATCCTTATAAACCGGGGTATGTTCAATATACTGACGATTCGCCAATTGTTTTTGTGCCTGTTTATCTTCACGTAACAGAATAAATGTAACCATAATCATCGCAAGGCTCAAGGCGGTGAGATAGCTATAGGCGACTGACATCTCGAATATGGTTTGCGCACCAAAGCGTACCACTTCTAACAGTCCCCAGCACAGCATACCTGCCAACATAAAACCTAACCAACGACGATAAGGAGAAAAGAAAACAGCAATAATTGCGACAGCGATTAAGCCAAATCCAACCAACATGGTGAAATTCGCTGCTTCCATAGAAACCTCCGTCTTAAAAAGGATGGTCTGTCATTGGGTCCAGACCTCTATATTGTTCTGTAATCTCAAACAGTACTTGGTGTTGCATTAACGTCTGTATGCATTATGGAGAGTTTTTTTTAGAAAAAAAGAGCCTGAAATTAACCTTACGACATAAACTGTCGCAATATGCTTTTGTCATTACATTTTTTAAAATTACAAAAGTCCCAAATCTCCATATAGCATCAATTGCGGCGTGTCATTACAAAAAACTATCGATGTTTTTAGGCTTAAAAAAACTTTTTTCAGAAATTTTTTATCGTTGTTTTTCTATACATTTAGACATAAATATGACGGAATCATGACGTGTTAAAAATGAATAAGGCCGCTTAAAAAGCGGCCTTATTTTGACACCCCAAATTGCTGTCTTAAGCGCGATTCAGGTCTTTATCATGCATACCCAACAAGTACAAAACACCATCTAAACCCACACTGGAAATGGCTTGATTGGCATTTTGGCGAACTAAAGGTTTGGCACGGAAGGCCACCCCGAGACCGGCAATCGAGAGCATCGGTAAATCGTTGGCACCATCGCCCACTGCCATGGCCTGTTCCAAAGAAATCCCCATTTTCTCCGCCAGCTGGCGAAGCAGTTCAGCCTTGCGCGCACCATCGACAATGGCGCCTTTGACCTCACCTGTCACCACGCCATTTTCAACGTCGAGAATATTGGCATGCACTTCATCAATTCCTAATTTTGCTTGCAGGTATTCAGCAAAATACTGGAACCCACCCGATAAAATTGCGGTCTTGTATCCTAAGGCTTTCAAGGTTGAAATCAGGCGCTCCGCCCCTTCAGTCACGGTTAGCCGTTCTGCAATTTTAGGTAAAACTGAAGCATCCAGACCTTTGAGTAGAGCAACACGGGCACGGAAACTTTGCTGGAAATCCAGCTCACCGAGCATGGCACGCTCGGTAATTTCCGCCACCTTGGCACCTACACCCGCCTCGAGTGCCAGTTCATCAATCACTTCTTGCTCAATCAGGGTAGAGTCCATATCGAAGCAGACCAGACGGCGATTACGGCGATAGGCATTATCTTCCTGTACCGCAACGTCAATATTCAACTCACCTGACAAGCTCAGGCAGGCTGCACGCATGGCTTGCGCATCGAGCATCTGCCCACTCAGTCCAAACTGAACACAGGCCCGGCGTGGGAAAGGACTCTCGGTATCCAGCTCCAGACGTCCGGACAAGCGCGTGACCGTCTCAATATTAAAACCCTGACTGGACACGATTTTTGTCACCGCCTGCAAATGCGCAGCGGTAAGTTCCGGAGCCAGTGCCGTCACGATATAACGGGTTCGTCCGCCTTCACTCACCCATTGATCATATTCTGCGTTGGAGATTGGTTTAAATCGCACTGTTAGGCCAATATCATGTGCTAAAATCAGGATCTCTTTCATTGCCAATGCAGTAGCAGTCTCATTATCCGATGCAACAACGATCCCGAGGGTCAGTTGATTGTGGATAACGGCCTGACCTACATCAAGTATTTGCAAAGAATGTACGGATAGTACCTGCATTAATCGAGTAAACTGATTCGGTTGATCGGGTCCTAGAAAGGATATAAGAATGATTTCTCGCATGAATTGACTCGTGGTTGAGCGACAACTATTGTATGTAAGAATCATAACATAACCGAACCTAAATCTATTTGCCTTGGAAGTTTAACTTGAATGCGCCTCGCCAAGGGCTATTTGCTAGCCTACTGATCGTAAGTTTTGCATTGCATACCTTTTTATTGGTGATTGCAACGACACATCAACTCAATGAAAACCGCGCCAGCCAAGGGCAACTGATGACCAGTCAGTTAGTGGCAGATACGCTTTCGGAACTGGAACCCGCCAATACCGTCTCTTTGGCACTGGTCGCGAATCGTTATGCCACCAATCCAAGTGTTGCTTCGATTCGTATTCTGGATGCCAATAAGCAAGTGCTTGCCACCAGTGGTATGTCAAAAACCCGCCAAGGCGAAGTATTTGTTCGTGATGCATTGCAAAACGAGAAAAAGGTTGGCACGGTTGAAATTACCCTGATCCAGCCTAGTATCGGTGAAATCTTACGTACTCAGTGGTTAGCAATTTTAGTGTCATTATTTATTCATGGCCTGATCTGGCTGGCTTATCGTGCCATTGCCCGTCCAACCCGCAGTGAATATCTGGCCCGTATTAATCAGGAAAATCATCTTAAGCATGAAATTCAACGTTTAACTCAGGCATTGGCGCTGGAAAAACAAAATACCGTCACGTTGGTCGCTCAGGCGCAACAGCAGGCCAAAGCACAAAGCAAGGCGCGCATCGAGAAGCGTCCGGCAGAAGCGGTTCAACTGGATGATCAGGCCCTGGCTTTGAACATTCAGTTCTATGATCCAAAACAACTGCTGAACAGTGTCAATCAGTCTGTATCGGTGCCGTATTTTAAACTGTGCCAGTTGTTCCTGGATAAAAGTATCGATTTATGTGCCAAGCATTATCAAATCGATGCCGCTAAAATTCAGGTGACGCAAGAGTTTGATAGCGAAGGTGCTACCCTCACCACCAACACAGAACACGCTCAAGCACTCGAGTGCCTGATGATGGTCGGTGCCGTGTTCCAGCTGTTGTCGGATGTTCTGTATAAACGTTATCGCGAAGATAAACGTTTTGCCTTGCAAACCCGTGGCGCGGTTGCTGGCGCGGTGGATGCCATGCAGCTGGATGCGGTTGAAGCAGCGAAACGCTTAACTCAACACCTACATGCCAAAGAAGCGGCTTTACACCTGAATCATGATCAGCTGAAAACCATTCAGAATAATTATGAACTGGTGGCGATGCCAAACCCAAGCAACATCATGACCCGCCATGCATTCATGATTAACGGTATGAATGAAGCCTGTGCAACCGTGGCACAGACGCTACGTACTGAAATCCTGATGGGCAAAAAAGCCAAAGCAGCAACTGAATCTTGATTTAAGCATTGCAGCTTAAATTTAAAGAAGGCTTTGTGAAATAACAAAGCCTTCTTTTTTTCCACTGTACATTCATCATAAAAATCAGCTGAAAAAGTACAAGGCCACCACTTCAGATCAAGCCCATATCTGCTTTTGCACATGGCATATTTGAATTGATCAAGAAGCACAGGCGAAATTTTTTAAAATGCGGTAAACTATGCCAGATTTATCGAATACTAGAGCCTTAAAAGGCAACATCAAAGGTGAAAGCGAATGCCGCTGAGTCGTGTTGAAGAGCTTGTCGCAGATATTCGTGCAGGCAAAATGGTCATCCTGATGGATGATGAAGATCGTGAGAATGAAGGTGACCTGGTCATCGCCGCAACGCATGTTCGCCCTGAAGATATTAACTTCATGATTACCCATGCACGTGGTCTGGTCTGCCTGACCCTAAGCCGCGAGCGTTGTAAGCAACTCAATCTGCCATTAATGGTAGATCAGAACGGCGCACAGCATGCGACCAACTTCACGCTTTCCATTGAAGCAGCAGAAGGCATTAGCACCGGTATTTCAGCAGCTGAACGTGCGCATACCATTCGTACCGCGGTGGCTGCCCATGCCAAGCCAAGTGATATCGTACAGCCAGGACATATTTTCCCATTGATGGCACAACCGGGTGGGGTGTTACACCGTGCAGGTCATACCGAAGCAGGTTGTGATTTAACCCGTTTGGCGGGTCTTGAACCGGCATCCGTGATCTGTGAAATTATCAATGATGACGGTACCATGGCACGTCGCCCAGATCTGGAAGTGTTTGCAGAAAAACATGGTTTAAAAATTGGGACCATTGCAGACCTGATTCATTACCGTATGACCAATGAGCAAACCGTTGAACGTTTGTCTCAAGAAAGCATCGAAACTGAATACGGCGCATTTGAATTGTACAAATACCGTGAAATCGGTAATCCGGACATTCATGTTGCCTTGGTCAAAGGTGAACCGAAACAGGGTGTCACCACCGTGCGTGTGCATGGTTTCAGCCCGATTCGTGACTTGTTAAAGCTGAATAAAGCAGACGGTTCACCGGCATGGAATCTTGATCTGGCCATGAAAACCATTGCTGCAAGTGATCGTGGCGTGCTGGTCTGGATCGGTCAGGATCATTTAGAAGATTTAGGTCCGGCATTAAATAGTTTGAATCAGCCAAAACCGCTGAAATCGAATGCCGCACTGTCTCATCAATACCAGACCATTGGTGTCGGTGCACAGATTTTACGTGACTTGGGTGTTGAGAAAATGAAGTTGTTAAGTTCTCCACTTCGTTTCAATGCCCTGTCAGGATTTAATTTAGAGGTAGTGGAATACATCACTGCCGATCAAATCACAGCAAAATAATCGAGGTTGCTATGGCAATTCGCCGTATTGAAGGTTTATTACATCTCGCAAGCGAAGGTCGTTATGCGATCTTAGTCGGTCGTTTCAACAGCTTCGTGGTTGAACATTTACTTGAAGGCGCAATCGACACGTTAAAACGTCATGGCGTTTCAGAAGACGCGATTACGGTTATTCATGCACCAGGTGCATGGGAACTGCCGATCGTTGCGAAAAAATTAGCGGCTTCAAATAAATTTGATGCCATCATTGCCTTAGGTGCAGTGATCCGTGGTAGCACACCACATTTTGATTTTGTTGCAGGCGAATGTGCGAAAGGTTTAGGTGTGGTTGCACTTGAAAGCACAATGCCAGTGATCAATGGTGTCTTGACGACAGACAGCATTGAACAAGCAATTGAACGTTCTGGTACGAAAGCAGGTAACAAAGGTAGCGAAGCTGCATTGACTGCAATCGAAATGGTTAACTTATTAAAGGCAATTTAAAGCATGTCGCAAACACTTCAGGCCGCTTATGCAGCGAAACGCAAAGCACGTCGTTTTGCTGTACAAGGGATTTATGAATGGCAAATGAGTCATAACCCTGTACACGAAATTGAAGCACGCACGCGTGTTGAAAATGCGATGCACAAAGTTGACCTCAACTATTATCATGAATTGCTCACTCAAGTGGTTGCTCAACATGAAGCTTTAGATGAGCTCCTCATCCCGGTACTTGACCGTGAGTTATCTGCCCTCGATGGTGTAGAGCTTGCAACTTTGCGTTTAGGCGCTTATGAACTCCGCGATCATCTCGAAGTGCCGTATCGTGTTGTACTTGATGAAGCAATTGAATTAGCGAAACACTTTGGTGGTGCAGACAGCCATAAATACATCAATGGTGTATTAGACCGTCTTTCATCAAAACTTCGTGAAGCTGAAAAACAGCAAGCAAAATAACAGGCTTGTTTACATGGCTGAGTTCTCTATTATCGAGCGTTACTTTAAGCGCACATCTACTCAAGATGTAAGTTTAGGCATCGGTGATGACTCAGCCATTGTCACTCCCCCTCCCGCACAACAACTAGTAATCTGTGCAGATACACTGGTTGCTGGCCGACATTTCCCCCTAGATACTGCCGCGCATGCCATTGGCTGGAAAAGTGTCGCCGTCAATTTATCGGATCTGGCGGCCATGGGCGCAAAACCCCACAGTATTTTACTGGCACTCAGCTTACCGACCGTAGATCATGACTGGCTGGCCGGATTTAGCCAGGGGCTTTTCGATTGCTGCGATCAATTTGCTGTCAGTCTGATCGGGGGCGATACCACCCAAAGTACCCAACTCACCATCAGTGTGACCGCCCTAGGCTGGATTGAGTATGGTCAGGCGATTACCCGTGCAGGTGCGCAGGTTGGCGACTATATTTGTGTCAGTGGACAAGTTGGAGACGCAGCCTTTGGCTTGCAACATCTTGGACATGCCCTGCAACAACGTCTGGATTATCCAACACCACGCTGCCAACTCGGTCAGCAGTTGAAAGGCCTGGCCTCCAGCATGATTGATGTGTCCGATGGTCTGGCTCAAGACCTGGGTCATATTCTCAAGGCATCCAATGTCGGTGCAAAATTACAGCTCGACCAACTTCCGTTGGATTCATCACTAAAACAACTCGATCTGCAACAGGCTTGGCATTATGCCCTTGCTGGTGGTGATGATTACGAATTATGCTTTACAATATCACCGCAAAACTTTAAAGAACTGTCGCGACAACAATTAGATGTTCCGATTACAATAATCGGCGAAATTACCCAACAAACTGGATTGTTATTTGAGTATCAGGGCAAACCCTGCCCGTTACATGTTCATGGATACCAACACTTTGCATAAACCTCCCATTCACTTTAACCAAATGACTTGGTTTGACCGTTTCATCGTGTTTTGCGGTGTCGGTTTCGGTTCTGGTTTAGCGCCTAAAGCACCGGGGACCTTTGGTTCGGCCTTTGCCCTGTTATTTACCCCGCTCTGGGTTTATCTCGGTCTGTCTGCCAGTATTATTGTCGTGATTTTCATGTCCTTGATTGGCATTTACATCTGTGGACATACCGCAAAAGTGATCAACGTTCACGACGATGGACGTATTGTATGGGACGAGTTTGCAGGACAATCCATTACCTTGCTGCCTTTACTTTATTTACAACAAGTAAACTGGGTATGGGTCATTGCCGGTTTCATTCTATTCCGTATATTTGATGTCTGGAAACCTTTCCCGATCAGTTGGGCAGACCAGAAAGTCTCTGGCGGCTTCGGAATCATGCTGGATGACATCATTGCAGGAATTTGGGCAGCACTGTGTATTTTTATTATCCATTTTTATATTTTGACTTAAGCCATTGAATTAGAGTTAGTTATGTCAACAACTGTTATTATTCTTGCAGCAGGAAAAGGAACGCGAATGCGTTCAAAATTACCAAAAGTATTACAACCACTTGCAGGACGTCCATTGCTTGGGCACGTGATCCAGACCGCAAAAAAGTTACATGCCGATAAGATTATTACGATTTATGGACATGGCGGCGAGCTGGTTCAACAACGCTTTGCAACGGAACAGGTTGAATGGGTTGAGCAAGCAGAACAATTAGGTACCGGCCATGCGGTTCAAATGACCTTACCGGTGCTACCACAAGAGGGTATTTCGCTGATTTTATCCGGTGATGTTCCATGTATTCATGCTAATACCCTACAAAAATTATTAGATGCCGCTACACAGACCGGCATTGGCCTGGTAACACTGACGGTAGAAGATGCCACAGGCTATGGCCGCATTGTCCGTCAAGACGGTAAAATTCAGGCCATTGTTGAGCATAAAGATGCCAGTGAAGCACAACGCCAGATTAAAGAATTTAATACTGGTATTTATGCGGTGAGCAACGCAAAACTGCATCAGTGGTTGCCTCAACTTTCCAATGAAAATGCCCAAGGCGAATATTACCTGACCGATATTGTGGCAATGGCCATTGCGGACGGAATGGAAGTTGCCTCAGTTGAACCAGATCTGGCCTTTGAGGTGGATGGTGTCAATAACCGTCTCCAGCTGGCGACGCTAGAACGTCAATTTCAGCAACAGCAAGCTAAAGAGCTGATGGAACAGGGCGTGCATTTGATTGACCCGAATCGTTTTGATTTACGTGGCAACCTCAAGTGCGGTCAGGATGTGCAGATTGATATCAATGTCATTATTGAAGGTGACTGTGAACTGGGTGATAACGTCCAGCTCGGTGCAGGCTGTATCTTAAAAAATACCCGTATCGCTGCCGGAACCAAAGTACAGGCCTATAGTATTTTTGAAAATGCGGTTGTAGGCGAGAATACCCAGATTGGGCCTTTCGCACGCTTACGTCCAGGCGCCAATCTTGCCAATGACGTCCATATCGGTAACTTTGTTGAAGTCAAGAATTCCAATATCGGTCTGGGTTCTAAAGCCAATCATTTCACTTATCTAGGTGATGCTGACATTGGTGCAGGCTGTAATATTGGTGCAGGCACCATTACCTGCAACTATGACGGTGCCAACAAACATCGTACCATCATTGAAGATCATGTCTTTATTGGAACCAATAACTCACTGGTTGCACCGATCAGAATCGGTCAGGGTGCGACTACAGGTGCGGGATCTACCTTAACACGAGATGTAGCTGAGCGTAGTTTGGCTGTGGAACGATCAAAGCAGTTTGAAAAAGCGGATTATCAACGTCCCCAAAAACTGAAAAAATAAGAGGATAAAATTATGTGTGGTATTGTTGGTGGCGTTGCTGAACGTTGTGTAACCGAGATTCTGATCGAAGGTCTCAAGCGTCTGGAATATCGTGGCTATGACTCTGCAGGTTTAGCCTTATTGAATAAACAGCAAATCTTACGTGAACGTCGCGTGGGTAAA
Source organism: Acinetobacter sp. WC-323 (assembly GCF_000314615.1). NCBI lineage: Bacteria > Pseudomonadati > Pseudomonadota > Gammaproteobacteria > Moraxellales > Moraxellaceae > Acinetobacter > Acinetobacter sp. WC-323. The sequence continues at coordinate 55,466 of NZ_AMZS01000023.1, read as the reverse complement.
GTGGCTAATCTGGCTGAAGCTGTAGCAGAACAAAATTTAACCGGCAATGTAGGGATTGCACACACCCGTTGGGCAACCCACGGCAAGCCGACTGAAAACAATGCGCATCCGCACGTTTCTGGCAATGTTGCAGTAGTCCATAACGGTATTATCGAAAACTATCAAGAACTTAAAGATGAATTACAAGCTTTGGGTTATGTCTTTACCTCACAAACCGATACCGAAGTTGTGGCGCATCTGGTGAATGATGCACTCAAGCAAACCGATAGTCTGCTAGAAGCAGTACAACAGATTACTCCTCGCCTGAAAGGTGCTTATGCACTGGGTATTGTGCATACCGCACACCCAGACGAATTGATCACCGTACGTGAAGGTTCACCACTGGTGATTGGGGTCGGGATCGGCGAGAACTTTATCAGTTCTGACCAGTTGGCCTTATTACCTGTGACCAATCGCTTCGTTTATTTAGAAGAAGGCGATATTGCACGCTTAACCCGTAACAGTATTGAAGTTTTTGTTAACGGCGAGCCTGTACAGCGTCCGGTCAAGGAATTAGATGCGACCGTTAGCAATGCGTCTAAGGGTGAATATAAGCACTTCATGCTCAAAGAAATTTATGAGCAACCTGAAGCGATCCAGCAAACCATTTCTCAGGCATTGAATGGCAATAGCTTACGCGAAGATTTCCTCAATCATGCCGATGCAGATTTCAGTAAAATCCAGCAAATTCAAATTATTGCCTGTGGTACCAGCTACCATGCCGGCATGATTGCCAAATACTGGTTCGAACAATTAATTGGTGTACCGTGTCAGGTTGAAATCGCAAGCGAATTCCGTTACCGCAGCCCTGTGATTGTGGCAAATACCTTGTATATCTGTATTTCTCAATCTGGTGAAACGGCAGATACCTTGGCTGCATTGCGTGAAACCCAAAAACGTGCCAAAGCCAATAACATTACCATCAGCACCATGACCATCTGTAACGTTGCGACCTCTTCTATGGTGCGTGAAACAGATCATCATTTACTGACACTGGCAGGCCCTGAAATCGGGGTGGCTTCAACCAAAGCCTTTACCACCCAACTTGCAGCATTAATGTTATTGATCCTGAAAATCGGTCAGGTGAAACAACGCCTGTCTGATGCACAGCTCAATGAAATCACCACTGCATTATGGCACTGCCCGAAAGTGATTTTGGATACCTTACAGGGTGATACTGAAATTCTGCGTTTGTCAGCGCTGTTCGTTGAAAAAAATCACTGCCTGTTCTTGGGTCGTGGTACGCATTTCCCAATTGCACTTGAAGGCGCATTGAAGCTAAAAGAAATTTCATATATTCATGCTGAAGGCTATGCCGCAGGTGAATTGAAGCATGGCCCACTGGCTTTGGTAGATAATGAAATGCCGGTGGTCATTTTAGCTCCGCAGGATGATATGCTCGACAAACTCAAATCGAACATGGAAGAAGTACAGGCCCGTGGTGGTGAACTGTTTGTTTTCGCAGATGAAAATAGCGGTATCCATGGCAAAGACCGTCAGCATGTTGTGCATGTTCCAGCTGTCAATGAATGGTTAGCACCAATCGTTTACAGCGTCCCGGTACAACTGTTGTCTTACCATGTGGCCGTATTACGTGGAACCGATGTCGATCAACCGCGTAACCTTGCCAAGAGTGTAACGGTAGAATAAAGAGAGAAAGAGAAGAAGGGTTCGCCCTTCTTCTCTGCTTTTACAGTTTATTAATTCATATAAAAACAATAATTTAAAATAATTTTATGCGATATAGCGTGTGGTTTTATGATTCAGCAAAATAATCGAATTAAGAATAACCACGCCCATAATAGAAACCAGAATCAACTTCCAGTCGACGAACAGCAGCGACGTGAGCAAAATTGCCAGATCAATTCCCAACTGTACCTTACCCGCTGGAATATTGAAGCGTTCCTGTAAATATAAAGCCAGTAAATTGATACCGCCTAAACTGGAACGATGTCTAAATAAAATTAGGAAACTCACCCCCATCAAGACATTGGCAAAAATCGCCGCATAAATCGGATGAACATCAGAGAGATGAAAAAATTGCGGAATGAAGGCAGTAAACCCGGCCAGTAAGGCAACAGCGATAAAGGTTTTTACCACCAATGCCATCCCCATTTTCTTATAGGCAAAATAATAGAACGGGATATTGATAAAGAAAAATAAAATACCAAATTTGATGTCGGTAATATAATGCAGTAGCAAAGACAGTCCTGCTGTACCACCCGTCATAATGCCGGCTTGCTGTAATAAGGTCATGGCAAAAGAAAGGATAAATGTTCCCGTCAACAGTGCCAACGCATCTTCAATTTTGGAATGTTGGTCAATAATAGGCACGACTGGACTGACCAGAGATACATTTTGCTCGGTATTCATAAAGATATAACTCAATCACGGAACAGCAGAAGGGAGAGACGCCTTTCAAAGAAAGGGCGGCATATTTGATCATTTTTATTCTAAATACGCAATTTATTCTTATATTTTTGCCATAAATGCAATTTATATTCAAAATAAGCCTTTTTGTATAAACAGCCTATTTTCAATCAGCGCTTGTTTCCCATTGATGGGAAATTCGTTTTTATTTAATCGCGATCCCGTTTTCCTTGAGCTTTTCCAAAACAATCGAGGTATTCAGATTGCTGACGCCAAAAGTTTGCGAAGAAAGAATACCGATCAATTTGACCATTTCATCCAGATTTTTCACCGCAACTTTCAGGGCAAAATCATAACTTCCGGTCAGTTTATGAATGTCTTTCACTGCCGGTTCATTCAGAAGAAACTCCACAAAACGATCATGGGTCGCATCATGATAATTCTGTAATTTCACTTCAATAATGCCCATGATTGGCGCAGGGTCAGCGCTCAACGCAATTTGTGCATAATAACCAGTAATGATTTTTTTCTGTTCCAGCTGCACACGACGGCGTGAACATTGTGAGGTCGACAAACCTACCAGTTCAGCCAGTTCCTGATTGGCCAAACGTCCATTCATTTGTAAATGATGAATAATTTTCTGATCAAAATCATCGAGTTCGACTGTCATAAAATGCTCAATTCTGCCTTAAGTTATGATTTAGCGGATGCTGATCCATCATTTTCCAGCAGTTTAACGCCTTTCGCTCAGGCAGCTCAAGCTGATGCCAAAATCGCACCCGACTGAATACGCTGTACGCCCTGTACCAACATGCTCTGCCATGCACTCTGCAGTGAGCCATTCAAATCTATGGCTTTACAGGCATCCTCAATCACATAGGTTGTAAAACCCATCTGTACGGCATCCAGTGCCGTCCATGCCACACAAAAATCAGTGGCAATTCCCACAATATAAACCGTATCAATTTGATGTTCTTTTAAATAGCCGTTGAGACCGGTCGGTGTTTTACGATCTGCCTCCATAAAAGCAGAATAACTGTCAATCTCGGGGTGAAAACCTTTACGGATTATCAACTGCGCCGTTGGAATATCCAGCGCCGGATGAAAGTCGGCATCCGCTGTGCCCTGCACACAATGCTTGGGCCACAATACTTGGGTGCCATAAGGCAATTCAATCGTTTCAAAAGGTGCTTTATGCTGATGATTATCGGCAAAGGAAATATGCTGATCGGGATGCCAGTCTTGGGTCAGCACCACCATTTCAAACTGTCGCGCCAGCTGATTAATCAGTGGAATAATCTGATCGGCATCCGTGACTGCCAAGTTTCCACCTGGGGTAAACCCGTTTTGTACATCCACAACAATGAGTGCGCTGTGTTTCACATGTGTATGCATATTGTGATTCATTCTGGATTGCTGGCTCCTTTCTAACATACGCTGCTCTGTATCGTCTGGCTACTTTCAATTGAACTTTTCTTAACATGAAAATTATTCAGGTAAAAGTTGAATTAAAGTTTTCGGCTGTTTGACTAAAGCATATTGTTCTTATGCCGCTGATCAGTCATAATTTGCATAATTGTCATTCAATCGAATTCATTATTGGACGACGAATCAAAATACTGCAACCATCCACTATTTCGTTTCAACTAATTCAATCTCGGATGGGAAAATAGGATAGTTTTTTAAAATGACTCAGCTAGCACAGAATATTCAAGGCTCAATTGTCGCACTCGTCACCCCTATGTTTGAAGATGGTCGCGTAGATTGGAAGAGCCTGGAGAAGCTCGTTGAGTGGCACATCCAACAAGGTACACATAGTATTGTTGCTGTTGGCACAACGGGCGAAGCCTCAACATTAAGCATGGAAGAACATACACAAGTCATCAAAGAAGTGATCCGTGTAGCCAATAAACGCATCCCAATTATTGCGGGTACCGGTGCAAACTCCACACGCGAAGCAATTGAGCTGACCAAAGCAGCAAAAGAACTCGGTGCAGATGCCGCCTTGCTGGTAACGCCATATTATAACAAACCCACCCAAGAAGGCTTATATCAACACTATAAAGCAATTGCTGAAGCAGTTGATATTCCACAAATTCTTTATAATGTTCCAGGTCGTACTGGCGTAGATATGCACAACGAGACTGTTATTCGTCTTGCTGATATTAAAAACATTGTTGGGATTAAAGATGCAACTGGCGATGTACCCCGCGGTCAAGCCCTCATCGAAGGTTTAAAAGGTAAAATCGCAGTCTACTCAGGTGATGATGAAACGGCCTGGGAACTGATCTTGCGTGGTGCGAAAGGTAATATTTCGGTGACTGCCAATGTCGCACCAAAACAAATGAGCGAAGTTTGTGAAGCTGCATTAGCGGGCGATCAAGCCAAAGCACAAAGTCTGAATCAGCAAATTGCAAATCTACACAATATTTTGTTTTGCGAATCAAACCCAATTCCTGTGAAATGGGCGTTGCATGAGATGGGATATATCAGTACAGGTTTACGCCTGCCATTAACCGCTCTAGCAGAACAATATCGTGAACCTCTCCGCACAGATTTGAAAACTGCGGGAATTATTTAATACGAGCAATTTATGATGCAATTACGTCTTGGTGTTGTCCTAGTCATTTCAGCTTTAAGTTTGGCTGGTTGTGGTCGTTTTGCCCTCAATAATCATTCTTTAGATTATAAAAAAGCGCAAGCGCTTGAACCACTCAAGTTCCCTGAGAATGCAACGGTAAGACCATTTACGCCATTGTATCCGGCACCAACGGTTGACCCGCTTGCGATTGAACATGCGCCGACATTTGAAAACAAGACCGGCAACCGTTATGCACTTCCTCGCCCAGAGTCAGTGCAAACTGCACCTAGCAACACAACTGAAGCGACAGCAACTAGCCTGGGTCGCCCACAACTGGTGATGGACGGAAATAAAAATCCATTGCTGAAAGTGGATGGTCCGACTGCAACGGCTTGGCAATATACTTTTGCAACGGTGAGCAGCCTCAACTACAAAGTCATCTCTCAGGCAGATCATGGCTATGAAGCAACCATTCAAGTCGGTGAGCAAAACTATCTACTCAAGCTTACGGCTGTTGGCTCAAGCAATACCATTGCATTGTTCAAACTTGATACAACCTTTGCAGACCCTGCGGTTGCAACGGAAGTATTAGCCCAGATTTACCAAAACTGGCCAGCCTAGTCGTTTACTAGGCATTTTTTTCAAAAGGTTCCCTCATGTTAAAACAAACCTTGCTCTATACTGGTAAAGCTAAATCTGTATATGAAACAGATAACGCTGATCACCTGATTTTAGTCTTCCGTGATGATGCCTCGGCATTCAATGGCGAAAAAATCGAGCAACTCGATCGTAAGGGCAAGGTCAACAACCGTTTTAACGCCTTCATCATGGATAAACTGGCTGAAGCAGGTATTGAAACGCATTTTGAAAAATTGCTTTCTCCAACTGAAGTATTGGTTAAAAAACTTCAGATGATTCCGGTGGAATGCGTTATTCGTAACTATGCTGCTGGTTCACTTTGCCGTCGTTTAGGCGTTGAAGAAGGTAAGGAATTAACACCACCAACATTTGAGTTATTCTTCAAGGATGACGCGCTTGGCGATCCAATGGTGAACGAATCTCAAGCAATTGCTTTAGGTTGGGCGACTGCTGAACAGCTGGAAAAAATGAAAGAACTCACTTACCAGGTCAATGATGTGCTTAAGGCATTATTCGATGCGGGTAATATGATTCTGGTCGATTTCAAACTTGAATTCGGCGTGTTCCACGACCGTATCGTATTGGGTGATGAATTCTCTCCAGACGGTTGCCGTTTATGGGATAAAGATACCAAGAAAAAACTGGATAAAGACCGTTTCCGCCAAGGTTTAGGTGGTGTGGTCGAAGCATATGAAGAAGTTGCGGCACGTTTAGGCATTAACCTAGATGACATCTAAGCTGAGCTTAGATCGCATAAAAAAACCGAGCTAAATGGCTCGGTTTTTTTATGTCTTTAGTTTCTTATATCCTGATAAATCAGTTTGCCTTCTTTATAGGTTGCCAACACCTTAATGTTTTTAATCTCTCGACTTGGGACAGTCAACGGGTTCTGATTTAGAATTACCAGATCTGCCAGTTTACCCTGGGCTAATGTTCCTTTCTGCTGCTCTTCAAAATATTGATAGGCAGCCCAGTCTGTCATGGACTTTAATGCCAGATAAGGGCTAATGCGCTCCTCTGCCCCCAAAACATAATTACTCCGTGTGACTCGGTTTACCGTGGCATCGAGCATCATCATACTGCTCGGGGGTACCACAGGTGCATCATGATGTTCGGTAAAGATCAGATGCTTTTTTAAAGCCGTTGCGGTTGGCGAAATATGGGCAGCTCGAGTTTCGCCTAAGGTTTGCTGACGATGCCAGTCTCCCCAGTAAAAAGTATGTAGCGAGAAGAAGGAAGGAATAATGTCTAAGGCCTGAAGCTGATCCAGCTGATCATCACGAATGGTTTGCGAATGGATCAGTACACTGCGCCGATCTGCTGGTCCTTGTTTCGTAGTCGCATCTTTCACTGCTCTAATGAACTGGTCAATGGCCGCATCACCATTGGCATGCGCAAGGACTTGCCAGCCTTGTTTAAAGGCTAAATTGATATAATCCTTCACCTGTTGATCATTGCTGATTGCCGCATAGCCTTTATAGCTTTTATCCTTGCCTTCGGGTGGCACGACATAGGGTTGTGTCAGCCAGGCAGTTTTGCCCTGAGGTGAGCCATCCAGACTGATTTTCACGCCACCAATACGGAAATGCTGATCATAGTGATGGCTGCTGCCCTGTTTGAGCATATAGTCCTCACTGGTGGTAATATCCGGATAAGACACCACATCTATTGGCAGTCGATTCTGCTTGGCTAGAGCGTGCCACATTTCCGTGGTGCCCTGATCTGCCCGCCCTTCCTGCACGGTGGTAAAACCATTTTTCACATAGGCATCTATGCCTTTTTCTGCAATCTGGAACATTACCGCAGGAGGTACATCTTTAAAAATTGAGCCAATGGCGCTAAATAAAGCGGATTCTTCTAACACGCCATTGGGAACATTTAAATGGGCTTCACGGCGAATCACGCCACCCGCTGGATTCGGCGTATTCTGATCAATCTTCAGCAATTCAAGTGCTTTATGATTTACAGAAGCCAGATGTCCGGATTGATGCAGAATCATCACCGGCTGCTCGGTTGAGACGCGATCGAGATCGGCTGCGGTAGGATGTCTTTTTTCATTGAGTTGCGCGTCATCATAGCCATTCCCCAAAATCCAGCCGCCCATGGTTTTAATCACAGCTGGATTCTGGGCTTTCCATTGATTCAACACATTCACCAGTGAATTGATATCCGAGACCTGTCCATCAGGTTGCGGATATAGATTGGCGACCATCTGGTGAAAACCCACCATATTCACATGGCTATGCGCATCAATAAAGCTGGGCAATAAAGTTTTATTTTTGAGATCAATGGTTTGAACAGTTTTATCTGCCAAGCGTTCAGCCTGCTGCTTTGCACCCACAAAACGGATTTTTCCATCTTTCACTAACAGTGCTTCTGCATATTCAGGCCTATTGCCCGACATGGTCAGAATCGGCCCACCATAAAACAGTTTTTCGCTGGAACTGACGGGGATGGATGACGTTGCACAGCCTGATAGAACAATTGAAAAAGAAGTGACCCATGCACATTGACGTAGATGGTTACGGTTCATATTTTTAAACCCATATTTTTATTATGCCTTTCTGATTAAAACTGATTCTGCCCCGAATAGAAAGCATTCACTGATTATTTTTGTAATGTTTGTTCAATTTTTTAAGGGTTATGGCAAAGAATCTGATCTTATCCTAAAGATTAAAATAATTTCGCCAGTTTGTTCGATAGCTTAATCGCGGCATCGTCAATATAACGGCTATATAACTGCGCCAAAACGATACTGACCAACATCGTAAACAGGCTCGCCAGCAATCCTGCATTGAAATAAGAGAACGCCAGCTGCACATGTAAAAGATTAAAGAATGGAATCCCCAACGCATACAGGATCGCCAAGTGAATCAGATAAATTGAAAAAGACACTTTGCCCAGAAACACCAAGGCACGTCGATCAAAACACCGGGCCAGCCATTTGCCTTTTAACACAGCATACACAACTAGAAAGCCACCAAGAAAATTCAAATAATCGTAGGTCTGTTCGCCCAGAAATGATCTAAACAACTGATAGCTCAAGCTACTATTATGTGCCCCGCAAAAATACAGTCCTAATAAAAACAACAGTATAGATATAGCGGTGCTTAACTCTGCCGCATAGAGAAATAGCCCCATTCCCAAAATAAAGCTGAGTATGCCAAGCAATACGGTTTGCGAAATCATGGAAGCGGCTGCAACACTGAGGAGCAAAAAGAGGCCAGATAAAATCGGCTGTTTGCCATATAGGAAACTGGCCAGATAAATCACCAATGAGCCAAGCAATTCAATTTGCATGGTCCACAACACCCAGTTGTAGCTTGAATCTCCAAACAGAAATGCACCGATACTGCCCTCATAAAGTGCCGTGGTCAGCTGGGGATGAGGATTGGCTAAAGCAGCCCCCCATTCTGAAACATGCGACACATCAACCGGTACAAAACAGACCAGATAGGCGATGATACAAGAGACAAATGCCGGGATGGCCAAACGCGGATAACGCTTGATCAGTGACTTTTTCAGCTGAATGGCGGTATTCTGTTTTTTAAAACTGGACAAGGCCAAGACAAAGCCGCTTAAGACAAAGAAGACAAAAACCGCGCCGGTGCCTGAATAAAAGAAGGCCAAGGGAGAATGATGTAATTGTGCAAAAACAGGATATCCGGGAACCTTGCTCCAGCCAAAATTATGCATCTGGGGAAAGAAGGTTAATGACAAATGTGATAACACAACGGCGAGACATGCCAAGCCCCGGATACTTTCCGCTGCATTAATTTTGTTTGTGGTCATGCTGAAGCTTGATCATCCTTGATAAGCGGGGATGATGCGACCTTTTATCCAGAGTGTCTAGGGGCCGCTTACAAAAATATCATGCTCGATACCAAGTGATGACATGAGCCTGACTTGCTGGTAGACCCTGCCATCTTTTTCTATTAGCGATTTAAATAATCTCTTAAATAATGCGCCGTATAAGATTCGGTATGTGCTAATAACTGGCTCACAGGACCTGCAAACATCAGTGCTCCGCCCTGTTCACCCGCCAATGGGCCAATATCAATAATCCAGTCTGCCTGTGTCATGATTTCCAGATTATGCTCAATCACGATAACCGTGTTGCCCTGATCAACGATGCGATTTAGCAGCTGGATCAGTTTAACCGTATCAGACGGATGCAAACCTGTACTCGGCTCGTCCAGTATAAAAATATTATCGCTCTGGTTAAGCTCACGGCTGAGTTTCAGGCGTTGTCGCTCTCCACCGGAAAAGCTATTCAGGCGTTGCCCGATAGCAATATAGTCCAGTCCTAAATCCATCAAGGTCCTGAATTGTTGCTTTAATTTGGCTTCTTCAAAAAATTCATACGCCTCTGCCACCGTCATTTTTAAAGCATCGGCAATGTTCTTGTCTTTATAAAGATAGTTGAGGACCTGCGCTGCATAGCCTGAGCCATGGCAGACCTCACAGACCATTTCGACATCATCCAGAAAGGCCAGCTCAATTTTCTCAATCCCTAAACCTTTACACTGCGGACAGGCCCCTTCACTGTTAAAACTAAACAGTTTCGCGCTGACCTTATTCTGTTGCGCATATAACTGGCGAATGCTGTCCAGCAGGTCCAGATAAGTCAGTAAATTTGACCGGATCGTTGTAGTTATGGCGGATTGATCAATGATTTTGACTTCCGGATATTGTTGCGGTAATACTTTGCTCATCAGTGTACTTTTACCTGAGCCCGCAACGCCCGTTACCACCGTCAGACAATGCTTGGGAATATCGACACGAATATTCTTCAGGTTAAAGAGCCGCGCATTTTTTATGGTCACTTTTTCCGGACTGCTGCGTGGGATCTGTTTATAGTGATTGGGGCGCTGGAAAAACTGTCCGGTTAAACCCGAGGAGCTTTTCAGATCGGCAAAACTACCCTGATAAATTACTTCACCACCGTTTTTTCCGGAAAAAGGTCCCATATCAATCACATGATCCGCAATCCGGATCAGGTCTGGGTCATGTTCTACCAACAGCACACTATTGCCCTTGTCCCTGATTTTTTGAATGATCTGGATAATATTTTCCAGATCTTTAGGATGCAGGCCAATACTGGGTTCATCGAAAATATAGAGCAGATCGACCAGACTATTGCCTAGATGCTTGACCATTTTGATCCGTTGCGACTCGCCACCCGATAAAGTATTACTGACCCGATCTAGCGTTAGATAACTCAGCCCAACCAGATTTAGATAATGCAGTTTATTGCGAATCTCATGTAATACCGTCTCCAGCTTTTCATTCTCGATCGAATCGATAAAATTCAGCAATTTAGCCACCGATAAGGCGGTGCAGTCGGAAATATTTTTACCCTGTATTTTACAGCTCAGCGAAGTTTGATTCAGACGTTGTCCCTGACAGAGACTGCATTTTTTGACAATAATGACCTTGTCCAGAATATGGCGATAACGGTTACGCTCTTGGGCTTCACCTTTTAGAAAATTGCGCTCAAACCGTGGGATCAGACCTTCATATAAGGCGGTTTTTCTCCAGTCTTGGCGAGGATGGCGCGGTTTATGCTGCGCTGCATGTAAGAAAAGCTCCCACTCTTCGGCATCATAATCCTTAAGCTTTTTATCCAGATCAAAATAACCCGAGTCGGCATAACGGGTCCAGCGCCAGGCATGTGGCTGATAGGTCGGAAAGTCGATTGGGCCTTCATTCAGTGATTTGTCTAGATCCAGAATTTTATAGATATCAATGGTCTGTTCCAGACCAATCCCCTCACATTGCGGGCACATGCCATTGGGATGATTGAACGAAAAAATATGCGAATAGCCCACAAAAGGCTCACCCATGCGTGAAAACAATAACCTCAAATTGGCATATATATCGGTAATGGTCGCGATGGTCGAGCGGATATTTCCGGTCAACGGCTTCTGGTTGATGATCACGGGAACATTCAGATTTTCAATTTTATCGACATCCGCCACACCAAAATGCTGCAAGCGATTGCGCACAAAACTGTCCTGTGTTTCATTGATTTGGCGTTGCGCTTCGGCGCCAATGGTCTCAAAAACCAGTGAAGATTTACCTGAACCTGAAACACCCGTGAACACAACGATTTTGTTTTTGGGAATTTTTAATGAAATATTTTTAAGATTATTTTGCCGCGCGCCGTAAATATTGATTGTTCTGCTACTCATCTGCCGTCTCGCTATGCTCTTTAAAACCACGATAAGCCAAAAAGAATGTGAGAGATGTAGCTGTTTTTATGAATAAATGAAATTGATGTAATGCAGCACTGGATCGCCAAAGCTGTGACCATCCAGCGCTATAAAACTAGAGATAATTTATTGTTGCTGATCTTGCTGCTGCCAACGGCGCTGTTGTAAACGTTCGCCTTCAACTTCACGCTTATTCAGGGCACGCTCATACAGCTTGGTACCGCGTAGCTCAGGTGGCAAATATTCCTGTAATACAAAATGTTCAGGATAATTATGCGGGTAGAGATAATCGACGCCATAGCCCTGCTGTTTCATTAACTTGGTCGGTGCATTGCGCAGATGTAAAGGCACAGGCAAGTTCGCCGTTTTTTCTGCCAGCTCCAGGGCACGGTTAATCGCCAGATAAGTACTATTACTTTTCGGGCTGGTCGCCAGATAAACAGCGCATTGGCCCAAAATAATCCGTGCTTCTGGCATGCCCACCGCCTGTACTGAACGGAAACATTCACCCGCCAGCAACAAGGCATTGGGATTAGAATTACCAATATCTTCCGATGCAGCAATCAACATTCGACGTGCGATAAACACCGGATCTTCACCGCCTTTCAGCATACGTGCCATCCAGTACAACGTTGCATCCGGATCACTCCCGCGAATGGATTTGATAAATGCCGACACCAGATCGTAATGCTGCTCACCGGATTTGTCATAGCGGGCAATATTTTGCTGCGCCACTTTGACCACAATCGCATTGGTGACCATATTTTCCACGTCAGGCTCAAAAGTACTGGCGATCAGGTCAATCAGGTTCAGTGCCTTGCGCGCGTCACCCGCTGCGAATTGAATCAGCGCATCATATTCTTCGATATGAATAAAACGCTCTTTTAAAAACTTATCCGTTTGAATCGCTTTATTCAGCAAGGTTTGAATCGCGTCTGCATCCAGACTGTTCAGGGTATAGACCTGACAGCGCGACAGCAACGCACTGTTTACTTCGAAGGAAGGATTCTCTGTGGTCGCACCGATCAAGGTAATTTTGCCTTTCTCAACAGCATTGAGTAAGGCATCTTGCTGCGACTTGTTGAAGCGATGTATTTCGTCAATAAACACCACAGGGGTCAACAGATCACCGCTTTCGGCAATCACTTCCCGAAGCTCTTTCACGCCCGTATTCAGCGCAGACAGACTCACAAAAGGACGATCCACCGCTTGCGCCAGTAATAATGCGATCGTGGTTTTTCCTACCCCAGGCGGTCCCCAGAAGATAATCGAAGGCAAATGCCCCTGATCAATCATTTGACGTAAAGGTGCGTTGTCGCCCAGTAAATGATCCTGTCCGATAATTTCTGACAAATCACGAGGACGTAAACGTTCAGGTAAAGGAATATGCGTATCTGACATCATCAATGGCTTTATGCTGTTTTATCCTAGTCTATTGTGTCTGACACAAATCTACAATTTGAATCTGCACTCACTGCGTCATTCTATTGCGCACTGTTGTGCTGAAGCAGTTGCTGGATCACGTGGTAGCTGGCTTTAATCCGTTCTTCATTCGGGAAATTGGTATTGGCCAACATCACGATGCCGATCTTTTGTTGTGGAATAAAGGCGGCATAAGCACCAAAACCGTTGGTCGCACCGGTTTTATTGAAGAAAGTCGCTGCTGGAGCAATTTTTGGCTGCGCGATGGGAGTCACTGCATGGCTTTCTAAGGCCATTTTGCTGGAATTACCCTGTAACAGGGTTTCCAATTTCGCCGGATAGGCATATTGCTCCCACCCCAGACCCTGTGTCATCGCGCCGACTTTAAAGTAGCCGACATGGGTATTTTCAATGGCTTTCCGCAGTGGCTGCTGCAACTGTTGCGGATTGATTTGTGCATCCAGAAATTTCAGCATGTCCGCGCTGCTACTTTTCACACCATAGGCTTCAGCATCAAACATTCCAGGCGATACACGCATGGCCTGATCCGCCTTATACCCCCATGCATAGTTCGGCAGCTGCTGCTCAGGCACCTGAATGAAACTTTGTTTCAGACCTAACTGAGGGAAAAGTGTTTTTTCCAGCAATTCGGTATAGGGCTTTTTCATTGCCGAGGCCGTGACATAGCCCATCAAGCCGATACTTGGGTTGGAATATTGACGCGCAGCGCCAACGGTGGTCTTCGGCTGCCATGCCTGAAAATACTTGATCATCTCCTGTTGCTGAACTACCTCATCAGGGAATTGCAACGGAAAACCGCCCGCAGTATAGGTGCCCAGATTCAATAAGGTGGCACGATTCACTGCACTATTTTTCAATTCAGGGAAATATTTGGCAGGATGATCAGACCATGACAGTTTGCCTTGTGCCTGTGCATAGCCTGCCAGGGTTGCATTAAAAGTCTTACTCACCGAGCCAAGTTCAAATAAGGTACTGTTGCGGATGGGTTGCTGGCTCTGTTTGGAAGCCACGCCATAATTGACAAAATAATGTTGTCCATTCAGGGTGATCCCAACTGCCATTCCCGGGATTTTGTATTGCTGTAAAAGCGGTTTAAATTGCTGATCAACGATCGCCTGAACCTGCTGCTCGGATAACTGTTGTGCCCAAAGTGGCGCACTGCCAGATAGAAGTCCTGCAAATACAAGCAATTGTTTTACAGGTCTAGAGAGACGTTTTGAATTTAGCATGGATCATTTCACTTTAAGTTAATCGTTAAGAAGCGCTGAGTTTAAGTAACTTGGCCTGTGGACCATCTTCAATGACCCAGATCGAACCATCTTGAGCCTGATGCAAACCACGAATCCGCTGTTTCATCTCCAGTCGCTGAATCTCTTGCACCGGTTGAGCTTTCAGGTCCACCACCACAATCGCTTTGGAAGATAATCCACCGATAATTGCCTTATGTTGCCATAAGGGGAACTGCTGACCTGAATAAATGATCAGGCTGGATGGTGAAATCACGGGTGTCCAGTCAATTGCCGGAGCTTTAAACTCGGGACGGGTACTGTGGTCAGGAATTGGCAAACCAGAATAATGATCGCCATTGGAGACTTTTGGATATCCATAGTTGGCCCCTTTCAGGATCAGATTCAGCTCATCACCACCTTTAGGTCCCATTTCGACCACCCAGAGTTGTCCGTTTTCATCAAAGGCCATGCCGAGTGGATTCCGATGACCCAGTGACCAGATTTCTGCCGACACGCCACCTTGCTGCTGAAATGGATTACCAGCCACAGGGGTGCCATCATCGTTCAGGCGCAACACTTTACCGAGATTAGTTTTTAAATCCTGAGCTGGATCAAACTTCTGGCGCTCCCCTGAACTGACCCACAACTTTCCATCTGAACCAAACAGCATGCGATGGCCATAGTGCCCTTGTCCCGAAACCTTCGGTACTTGCTGCCAGATGGTTTTTACCTCGGTCAGTTTAGGTTGCTGCGGGTTGGATAAATCCAGTTTGGCACGTGCAATCTCCGCGCCGTATCCACCTTGTCCCTTGCTGGCATAACTCAAATAGAGCCAGTGATTTTTCTGAAAATCGGGATGCAATATCACATCGCCAAGACCACCCTGTCCACCATAACTCACCACCGGAACACCTGAAACATTCAGGCTGGTCTTGGTTTTCGGATCAAATAATTTTAGTTGTCCTTTGCGCTCGGTAATCAGCAAACGCTGATCAGGCAAACTGGCGATTGCCCAAGGCTCATTAAATGAAGCCACCGTCTCAGTGCGGTATCTCTGCTGTGCGGTAGTGGACGAGGTCTGCTGCTCAGCATTTTGATCAGGGGTTTTGGAATTGGTATTGTTGGGGCCACAGGCCAACAAAAATAAAAAGCTGCTACATATCAAAGGTGTTATCAATACTTTATTCATTGCTTATCTCCCTCGTTATAAGACTCATCTTAAGGAGATATGCCCATCAAAATACTGTAAAAATGTTGTTTTATGCAAAGCAGATTTTGAACATCGGGTTCAATATGCCCTTAGCGCACCCAACGCACGATATAGTCTTCGATCTGCTCTTCATCGATCTCGCTTTCGGAGATACAACGTCCCGCAGCAGATTTCTTGGCCCGTATCACGCTTTGACGCGAACCGGTATTTAAATAATGCCATGAGGGCAAATTCTTGCCTTCACTCAAGCGACGGTAGGCACAGCTCGGCGGTAACCATGAAATCGTGGTGAGCCGCTCTGGGGTAAGCTGGATACAATCCGGTACTTGCTGCTGACGGTTAGGATAATCCGAACAACGCGCGGTTTTACAGTCCAGTAATTTGCATGACACTTTGGTATAGGCAACTTCGGCAGTCTCTTCATCTTCCAGTTTGACCAGACAACATAAACCACAACCATCACACAATGCTTCCCATTCCGCCTGATTAAGCTGATCAAGCGAATATTGTTTCCAGAAGTTAGGGCGCAGTTCGACGGACATACCAGTTGTTTCTATTTCAAGCGAGTTTATGATTATAGCATTGCTACCCCATCTCTTTCTTTCAATCTGTTTTTTTTCACTTAACATTTCTTTAAGTATTAAACATTTGAACCACAGAAACACCACATTTTGTTCAAAAAACCCACGCTATATTAGATTC
Source organism: Acinetobacter sp. WC-323 (assembly GCF_000314615.1). NCBI lineage: Bacteria > Pseudomonadati > Pseudomonadota > Gammaproteobacteria > Moraxellales > Moraxellaceae > Acinetobacter > Acinetobacter sp. WC-323. The sequence goes on along the minus strand of NZ_AMZS01000023.1, from coordinate 39,038 downwards.
ATAACGAAAAATTAGGAGAACACGACATGTTCCGTTGGGCCATTATTTTTGCTGTAATCGCACTCATTGCCAGCTTATTAGGTTTTGGTGGTGTTGCCGGTTTATCGAAAGATTTCGCTGTAATCTTGCTGGTTGTAGCGGTGATTCTAGCCATTGTCGGCTTTATATCACGAGGTAAAGTCTAAGGATTTAACCCCTATAATAAAAAAAGAAGAATCTCCGTATTCTTCTTTTTTTATGCCTGAGCAAAATCCAGACCGCGGCATCTATTGTTTGACCATATCTTCAATTGAGCTTTTTTATGTTTTAATCAATGCATTCTCACAATACAGATCAGGATTATCGTATGAGCTTTTCGATCAATACCCGTGAAATTGAATATACCGCTCCAGACGGCCAACGCTTGGTTGGTTATTTCGCAACACCCGTCACCGATCAGGCTGTTGCCGGGGTGATTGTTGCGCCTGAATGGTGGGGCCGTAATGAATATACCGAACAGCGCGCACGTGAGCTGGCAGCGCATGGTTTTGCCGCGCTCGCGATTGATATGTATGGCGATAAAAAAGTCACGACAGCTGTACCGCAAGCATCGGCGTGGATGAACCAGACCTTTGAACAACCAGAGACCATTGTAGAGCGTGCACAGGCAGGTCTACAGACTTTAGCCACACAACCGGAAGTCAATGCTGAAAAACTGGCGGCCATTGGTTTCTGTTATGGGGGCAAGGTGGTGCTGGATCTGGCTCGTTCAGGCGCAGAAATCGAAGCGGTTGCGACCTTTCACGCAGTCTTAAGCCCGAAAGCACCGGCTGAAAAAGGCAAGGTCAAGGCCGAGATTTTAGTCCTGCATGGTGAACTGGACAGTATGGTCACTTTAGATGATGTGGCCAGCTTCCGTCAGGAAATGCATGATGCTGAAGTCGACCATGAAGTGATTATTTTTGAAGATGCCAAGCATGGTTTCAGTAACCCGCTTGCGGATGAACGCGCCAAAGCCAATAATGTTGACTTGGGTTATAACGCAGAAGCAGAGCGCCAAGGGCTTGAAGCAATGTATGAGCTGTTAGATAAACATTTGAAATAATCGGTAAATGATTTTTCAAAACGTCAATCCTAGTCAACATCCTCCTGATATTTAAGCTCATGCCAAGGCGGTATGGATGCTGACTGTTGGACTGCATTACAGAGTCGTAGCGAGTTCTGATCGAATTTCAGCATATGTCTTCGATGACTTACTTTTCATAGGTGAGGAGTATACTCCGCAAGGTAGGCAAAAATCCTCTATTGAGCTGATGGTACTTCCCTGATACTACAGCTCAACGGGCGGCATCCATGCCGCCTACCCAAACACAAATAACGACTGAAATTTAATACAAGTTTGAAATACTTTGCGATCTATACCCTGTTTATGTTTCAACATAATTTTAACGCCGCAAAAAGCCGCATTTCCGCTATACTACAGCCCTGCTTTTTACTGACCTGATTCATGCCTGATTTCTCATTTTCTGATGCCCTGCTTCACTGGTTCGACCAACACGGTCGCCATGACTTACCTTGGCAAATCGCCGATGATCCTTACACGGTCTGGGTCTCAGAAATCATGCTGCAACAGACCCAGGTCAAAACGGTACTGCAATATTTCGGTCGTTTTATTGAACGCTTTCCAACTGTCAAAGATCTGGGGCAGGCCAGTTGGGATGATGTCGCACCCTATTGGGCAGGACTCGGTTACTACGCCCGTGCACGCAACCTGCATAAAGCTGCAGGCATTGTCAGCCAGCAAGGTAAATTTCCAGAAACACTCGAACAATGGATAGAATTACCCGGCATTGGGCGCTCAACCGCTGGAGCACTGATGTCACTCGGTTTACGCCAGTATGGCGTGATTATGGATGGCAATGTTAAACGCGTTTTAGCGCGTTTTTTTGCCATTGAAGATGATCTATCTAAACCGCAACACGAACGGGCCCTGTGGCAAATTGCAGAAGAACTTTGTCCAAAAGAACGCAACCATGATTACACGCAGGCGATCATGGACCTGGGGGCGACCATATGTACCCCGAAAAAACCGTTGTGCTTATATTGTCCGATGCAGCAACACTGTCAAGCCTATCAACAAGGCTTAGAACAAGAACTGCCATTTAAAAAAGCCAAGAAACCGGTTCCGGTCAGAACAGCGAATCTATTAGTGATTCAGTCAGGTGATGAATGGCTGTGGCAACAACGGGAAGCCCATGGGCTCTGGGGCGGCTTATACTGCCTGCCGATCATTGAGCAAGCAACCGAATTACAACAGATTGAGCAGCACTTTAAATTGCAAGCTCAAGTATCATCGTTGCAGATTAGCCATAGCTTTACCCATTTTACCTGGTTACTGAATGAGCGGCTGTTCCACGTGGAACACGACCAAAAAGAACAGCTCAGTATTGAACTGAAGGGCATTTGGCTGAGTCCTGAGGCCGCCATTGCCAGAGGGGTCCCTACGGCAATGAAGAAACTGATTACAGCAAAGCAAAAAGCTTAAACGCCCTCCCTGCTGTATCTCAAAAGATAAGGAGTTTTTGTGCGCCATCCGATTTCTTATACGTTGCTGGGTGTGTTGATTATTTTACTTTCAGCCTGTGCCACAGCGCCGAAGAAAGCGACACCGTTACCGAATGCACAGGTCAATAAACTAAAAAACATGCGACTGGATAGCCGCTTGCCTGTTCCGGTCAAAGGCGTCAGCCGCAATGAATTACGGGACACCTGGGGCGCTGCCCGCAGTCAAGGTCGTAACCATGAAGGCATTGATATCATGGCAGAGCGCGGCACCAAAGTGTATAGTGCAACTGAAGGCTTAGTTGCTGATTTACGTAATAATAATTTAGGTGGCAAGGTCATCTGGATCATGGGTCCAGCAGGTTCGTGGCATTATTATGCCCACCTCAACGGCCACAAGCGTGGGCTCAATGTCGGGGATTACGTTCGCAAGGGCGATCTGATCGGTTATGTGGGCAATACCGGTAATGCGCGTTATACCGCTCCACATTTACACTATGGTATTTATTTGAATGGCAAAGGGCGTGGAGCAGTCAATCCATACCCGTATTTACGTTAGGAACATACAATGTCAGAAGCATTGATTGAACGTCTGGTTGAGTTTGCAGAGTCAGGCAATCAGCAAAAGATCATCATCAATGGCACCAGCTATCAAGGCTGGATCATGGAAATCAGTGAGGATGCCCTGCTGATCAGCACCGGTTTTGCGGATAAATCCGGCAAAGACTTTTGGCTTAAATTTGCTGATTTAAGCAGCGCAGAACTGTATTATTGGGATACACGCCCAAATGAATGGGTGGCATTCAAACTTTAATTATTCGTACCCATAACAATAAGGAGCATCCAATATGTCAATTCAACGCTGTGGCTGGTGCTCCGATGATCCGCTATATATCGCTTACCATGATCAGGAATGGGGTAAGCCCCAACACGACGAAGCACACCTGTTTGAAATGCTCTGCCTGGAAGGTCAGCAAGCTGGCCTGTCCTGGATCACGGTGCTAAAAAAACGTGAACATTACCGCACCCATTTCTTCGACCATCCGCTTACCGAAATTGCCGCACTGAGCGATGAGCAACTGCAGCTCAAACTCAGTGATACTGGTTTAATCCGTCATATCGGTAAACTGAAAGCGATTCGCGACAATGCCATTGCCTGGCTCAAGCTTAAAGATCAAGTCAGCGATGTTCCGGCCTGGCTATGGAGCTTTGTGGATCAGCAAACTGAACATAATGATGTCATCAATTATCGCGAAGCACCTGCACAAACTGAAACCAGCCAGAAACTCTCCAAAACCCTCAAAAAGCATGGTTTTAAATTTGTCGGCCCGACCACCTGCTATGCCTTTATGCAAGCGGTTGGTATGGTCAATGACCATGAAAATCATTGCCATTTTAAATAATCATAAAGTATAAATTTTCCTTCAACAGGAGTTCCCCCAATGAGCAATAACCAGATTCGTGCTTATGCCGCCATGCAGGCGGGCGAGCAGTTAGTTCCTTATCAATTTGATGCAGGCGAGTTACAGGCGCATCAGGTGGAAGTCAAAGTTGAGTACTGTGGTCTGTGCCATTCCGATCTTTCGGTGATTGATAATGAATGGCGCTCATCAGTGTATCCGGTTGTCGCAGGCCATGAAATTATCGGCACTATCATCGCACTCGGTTCCGAAGCCAAGGGTTTACAGATCGGCCAACGTGTCGGAATTGGCTGGACCGCTGAAACCTGTCAGGCCTGTGATCCCTGTATTGGCGGCAATCAGGTGCTCTGTACCGGTGAAAAGATTTCAACCATCGTCGGACATGCCGGCGGCTTTGCCGATAAAGTCCGCGCTGGCTGGCAATGGGTAATTCCACTGCCAGAAGATTTAGATCCGGAAAGTGCCGGACCACTGCTCTGTGGCGGGATTACCGTATTTGATCCGTTATTGAAACATAAAATTCAAGCCACCCATCATGTTGGGGTGATTGGGATTGGTGGCTTAGGTCATATGGCGATTAAGTTACTCAAGGCCTGGGGCTGTGAAATTACGGCTTTCAGTTCGAGTCCGGACAAGACCGAAGAGCTCAAAGCCATGGGCGCAGATCATGTGGTGAATAGTCGTGATGCCCAGGCAATTAAGACACAACGCGGCAAGTTTGATCTCTTGCTCAGTACCGTGAATGTAACGCTGAATTGGCAAGCCTACCTGAGTACGCTTGCAGCAAATGGCAGTTTACATTTCTTAGGGGTGACTCTAGAACCGATTCCAGTGTCGGTTGGAACCTTGATGAATGGTGCCAAGTCAGTCACCTCCTCACCTACGGGTTCCCCTTTGGCACTGCGCCAGCTGTTACAGTTTGCCGCACGCAAAAATATTGCCCCACAGATTGAACTCTACCCGATGTCGCAGCTGAATGAGGCAATTGAACGACTGCATTCAGGTCAGGCACGTTATCGCATCGTTCTAAAAGCAGACTTCAACTAGTTCAGACTTTTACGCGTCCAGTCCGCCAATTGCTGTATCGCTTGGCGGATTTCTTCGGTTAAGGCATGGCCTGCATTTAAACGCAGAAAATGCTGATAGCGTCGGTCTTCACCAAATACTTCCCCCGGCACAATATTAATGCCCTGCGCCTGCGCCAGATAATACAGTTGCAGACCGGTAATGCTCGCCGGAAGTTGTAGCCATAAGGCATAACCGCCCTGTGACCGGCTCAAGGCAATCGGGATTCCCTGAAATGCCTCTAAAATAAATGCCCGATATTGTTGCACCTGTTGCATGAGTTTAGGTCTCAGTTGATCAAGATGCTCCCGATAACCCCGGCTATAAATAAAATCAGCCAGCCCTAACTGTAAAGGAGTATTTACTCCGATATTATTCGCCAATAAACGTGGTCTTAAATATTGTAATTGTTGTCCTAAACAGAACCAGCCAACACGATAAGCCGCTGATAAGGATTTAGACACCGAGCCACACCAGATCACATAGCCATCCTGATCCCAATAGCGGATGGGTAAAGGTCGCTCCTTCTGAAAACTGCATTCTCCATAAATATCATCTTCCAGAATAAAACACTCATACTGCTGAGCCAGCTTGGCGATGTGCTGCTTCTGCTGATTGCTGAGGCAATAGCCCAAGGGATTCTGAAAATTGGCGGTCATCAAACACAGCTTGGCACTGCCCTGTTGCATAAAATATTCTAAACGTTCCAGATCAATGCCACGATGGTCGGCTGGAATTTCGATAATCTGGCGTTTCAAACTGGCCAGCATTTGCAACTGCCCGTTAAAGGTAGGCGTTGGAATCAGAATGCTATCGCCTTGTTTGGTGATCTGCTGAATCAACAGCGACAACGCGGGCATACATCCATTGCTGATAAAAATATCGTCCGTCGCAACATAGATACCATCTTCGCGCCAATGATCTGACAAGGCCTGCCGCAACTGTTGATGTCCCTGTTTATTGCAATATAGAAAATCTTCTGGCTGACAGTGTTTCAGCGCACGTTGCAAGGAACGGCGCAAGCCCTCGACTGGAATTAGATGGGGAGATAGCTGAATGGCACCCAAAGGGGTCAAATGGTTCTGGATCGAAGCGGTTTGGATCTGGTTCTGCAGGTCTAAATTTGAAACTTGCCGACTCATCGACTCGAACCCGGGACTATCTGGCACGGGACTTTGATATTGTCTCGAACTGACAAAATAACCCGATTTTGCTTTGACATAGATCAACCCTTTGGCTTCCAGCAACTCATAGCATTGTTGCGCCGTACTCAGGCTAATACTGTGCTGACGAGCAAATTCCCTTAAAGAACTCAGCTTCTGTTGTGGCTGTAATTCATGTTGATAGATCTTATGCGCCAGCTGTTCTGCCAGACGTTGATATTGGAAGGTCATCTCTGTACTGCTTTTTTATAAATTTCTGTATCTGTATTGGTTTATACAACACCGTTAAGCTATAAAAATCAACTGCCACAGGATAAACCAATGAAAAATAATATCTTATTTATATACGGCATAATTTTACTGAGCGGCTGTGAACTCAGTGACCAAGCCACCTACCCACAACAACAGGTGTGTAAGTCACTCTCGGAAGGTTACTTACGCCTGCAGAATCAACCGACTTATGAGTTATGGAAAATGGAAAAAGGCGCAGCCACCGCAGAGAGTCGCATCATCAAGATGACCTATAAAAAACCCAATGAAAATGGGGTCATGCTAGCCAGTAACTTATTGCCAACGCTAGAACTGGAATGCAAGCTACAACAGCAACATATTGTGGTGTCTGTCCTGTCAAAAACAGGTCCGTCCATTCCGGTTCTGAATGTGCAGCTTCAAAATGATGCTATTGGCAAACCGAGAAGCCCTGACTTAATTGCTCAGTCAAAAACTCAATAAATAAACGGATACGTTTTGGCAAGTGTTCTTGCTGATAATACACCGCATGGATGCGTTGATAAGAATGTTCGATCTGGTCTTCAAACAGGGCCACCAGATTACCTTCATTGAGGTCTTTCCAGACTTCAAATTCTGATAGTCGTGCAATCCCCTGCCCGCGCAGACACAGTTGCCGTACGGTTTCTCCACTTGAGGCTTTAATTTTAGGCTGGGCCTGAAAATATTCTCCCTCAATCTTTAATGGCCATTTATTGATATAGGCTGGTCGGGTAAAGCCAATCACATCATGTTGAAGCAGCTCTTTTGGCTGTTGTGGAATGCCATGACGACCTAAATAGTCCGGGCTGGCGACAATATAAATCCGGCTTTTACACACCAGTTTGGCATGCAGACTGGAATCATGCAGTTCACCAAAACGGAAAGCCACATCGGTTTTATGCTCCAGCAGATCAATCACCAGATCATTACTATTGAGCTCAATTTCAATGTTGGGATAACAACGGCGAAACTTATGCACCAATGGTGCAATCACATGCAGGATAAACGGTGTGGCCGAATCAATCCGGATGAGACCGGAAGTATCTTGATCGGATTTTTGCAACGCCTCTTCCGCTGCATTTAAGTCACTTAAGATTTTACGGGCATGATTCAGAAATTGTTGCCCTTCTTGTGTTAGTTTTAATTTGCGCGTGGTCCGTTCTAACAAGGTCACTTCCAGCTTTGATTCCAAACGGCTGAGCGAACGGCTGAGACCCGATGCCGTCTGTCCGAGTTTTTCTGCGGCAGCAATAAAGGAACCGGTATCAACAATGGTCATAAAAGCGAGTAATTCTTCAATGGTTGATTTCATTGAACCCTTCAATTATTGATATTTAGTCAACTATATTTTGCAAATTCCTCTATTTTTTAGCAACAATAATTATTGCAAAATTCTACCCATCAACAAAATACGCTCAATTGAGCATGACAAGATTAGGTGAATAATATGCGTATCCCTCAATTTGGTTTAGGTACTTTCCGTCTTAAAGATCAGGCCGTGATTGACTCGGTTAAAACGGCCCTTGATGTGGGTTACCGTACCATTGATACCGCACAGATTTATGAAAATGAAGCGGCTGTAGGCCAAGCCATTGCTGAAAGTGGCGTTGCCCGTCAGGATTTGTTTTTAACCACAAAAATCTGGGTTGATAACTTTGCCGAAGACAAATTTATTCCCAGCTTAAAAGACAGCTTACAAAAACTTCGTACCGATGCCGTCGATCTGACCCTGATCCACTGGCCAGCTCCAGCACTGGGTGTCTCGATTCCGAGCGTGATGCAATTACTTCTGGAAGCGAAACAACAAGGTTTGACCAAACAAATCGGGATCTCGAACTTTAATATTGCCTTGACCCAGCAAGCGATTGACAGCATTGGTGTAGAACACATTGCCACTAACCAGATCGAGCTCAGCCCGTATTTACAAAACCGTAATCTGGTGAACTACTTACGTGAACAAAACATTGACGTGACCTCATACATGACCCTGGCTTATGGCAAAGTGCTGAATGATCCAACCTTGGCTGAAATTGCTGCACAGCATCAGGCAACCACGGCACAAGTCGCATTGGCGTGGGCATTGCAAAATGGTTTTGCGGTGATTCCTTCATCAACAAAACGTGAAAACCTGATCAGCAACTTAAAAGCGCAAGACTTAACCTTAAGTGCAGAGGAAATGCAGCTGATTGCTCAACTAGAACGTAATGGTCGAGAAGTGAGTCCTGAACCATTTGCGCCTGAATGGGACAAATAACATGAGCAGCCGCATCAACCTGCCGTTGCTGGCACTGGCCATTGGCGCATTTGCCATTGGGACAACCGAGTTTTCTCCCATGGGACTGTTGCCCAATATTGCCAATGATCTGGGCGTGTCAATTCCAAGTGCAGGTATGCTGATCACGGGTTATGCACTGGGCGTGATGCTCGGTGCGCCAATCATGACCTTATGGTTTGGTGGTTTTGCCCGTCGCAATGCATTGATTGTACTGATGGCAATTTTTACCCTTGGCAACCTGATTGCAGCCTTTGCGCCGAACTACATGAGCTTAATGGGGGCTCGTCTGCTGACCAGTCTTAACCATGGTGCCTTCTTCGGGATTGGATCGGTGGTGGCAGCCAGTGTGGTGCCAGCCAATAAACAGGCCAGTGCGGTAGCGACCATGTTTATGGGACTGACCATTGCCAATATTGGTGGTGTACCCCTCGCCACCTGGGTCGGACAAAATATTGGCTGGCGTATGTCGTTCCTGGCGATTTCTATACTCGGTGTCATCACCATGCTATCGCTCTGGAAAGCCCTGCCTGCAGGCTCCGTCGGTCAAAAACCGAATGTGAAAATGGAGCTAAAAGTGCTGACCCGCCTGCCTGTGGTGCTGGCGCTGTTGACCACCGTGTTTGGTGCTTCGGCCATGTTTACCTTGTATACCTACATCGCGCCGAGTCTGGTTGAATTTAGCCATGCTTCACCGACCTTTATCACCATGATGCTGGTCTTGATCGGGATTGGTTTCTCTATCGGTAACCATTTCGGCGGTAAGTTTGCAGATATGTCGATCGACAAAACCCTGATTGGTTTTCTGGTCTTGCTGATCAGCTTGATGGTGATTTTCCCATTCCTGGCGCAATCACAACTGGGTGCAGCCATTGGTCTGGTGATCTGGGGTGCGGCAGCATTTGCGATTGTACCGCCTTTGCAAATGCGTGTGATGTCGGTTGCACGTGAAGCATCCGGACTGGCATCTTCTGTCAATATCGGCGCCTTTAATCTGGGCAATGCCATTGGTGCAGCGGCAGGCGGCGCAGTCTTGAGTCTCGGCTTAAACTACACAGCGGTCTCCATGATCGGTGCGGTACTGGCAGGTATTGGTTTAATTCTGGTGTTTATCCAGATCAAGTTGGCCAAGAAACCGGCGGCTCAACTCAAACAATGCCCGCAAGCATAAGCCATATAAAAAAGCCTGATTGAATCAGGCTTTTTTATTACTTCAATAACTCGGGCAACTTCGGTTGCGCATAGATCGGATTGAGCACTTCTTTTTTCATTTTCATCAGCATTTGATAAGGTTGCTGCTGTACAAACATATTCACAAAGCTGAGTGGAATCGAACCTGCCGGATCAGCGTATCCACTGGTGGTCACTTTGACCTTATTGCTGGCCAATTTCTGGAAAGTCCAGTCACCAGCATATTTGCTTAAACGCACCACATCGGGCTGTTCCGGATAATCATCCTGAATGGCATTGTTTTTAATACTGATACTGCCATCCGCGTTCTTGGTCATTTTGCCCTTAATCACCACATCACGGTCTTTTAAGGGGAAAGGAAAATCCAGTACCATGTACAAGGTAAACTCGCCTTTTTTGTCATCCCGCGACAGCATTTTTGCCTTTCCGACATAGGGCACCCATTGCGGTGTACGCTCTACGTCCAACACTACCGCAGCGGCATGTTCCAGTGGTACGTCGAACGTGGTTTCTGCTTTATATTGGATAATCGGATTATTTTCGGTCTGATAGGTCCAGACCTTGATATTATTACGATGTAAGCTCAGCTTGGCCTTATCAGCTGCTGCATTGACGGTAAAGCTGCTGATACTGAGCAGTGTAGCAAGGACGATATGTTTTTTATTCATGTCATGCTCGATTGTTTTAATGATAGCGAGAGCTTGTTTCACTCCTGACGGAAAGAAAGCTCAACAAGCTCTTTTATAGTACCAAAAAGGAACGTTTTATACTTCAATCTCGTTAAAGCCCAAAACATCTTTCATATCGTATTTACGCGCTTCACGGCCAACCACCCAGGCTGCTGCACGAACTGCACCTGAGGCGAAGTTCATACGGTTGGTGGCTTTATGCGTCACTTCAACACGTTCACCTTCACCAATAAACATCACGGTATGTTCACCGACGATATCACCGCCACGAATGGTTTCAAAGCCAATGGTCTGGCGGTCACGCGGGCCGGTATAGCCTTCACGTCCATATACCGCCACTTCCTTCAGGTTACGGCCTAAAGTATCGGCAATCGCCTCACCCATCATGAATGCAGTACCTGACGGTGCATCCACTTTATGGCGATGATGCGCTTCAATGATTTCGATATCCACCGTATCGCCAAATACTTTGGCTGCAAGTTCCAGTAATTTAATCGAAACATTAACCCCCACTGAATAATTGGCAGCGTACACGACCGGTGTATGGGTTGCAGTTTCTTCAAGGAATGCCTTTTGTTGATCTGACATCCCCGTGGTCCCGATCACTATGGCCACACCGGCTTCACGGCACAGCTTCAAATGCTGTTCAGTGGCATCCGGTGCAGTGAAGTCAATCACCACATCACAGTCTTTCAATACTTCACTCAAACTTCCCACGATCTTGACGCCGATGTTGCCAATCCCTGCAAGCTCACCTGCATCTGCACCCACCAGACTGCTTTCCGGACGTTCCACTGCGGCTGCAAGCTGGTAACCTGCCTGTTGTACCGCTTGAATCAGAATACGCCCCATGCGTCCGCCTGCACCCAAGATCCCAATGCGTGGAGAAGTTGACATAATTTTTCCCAGTCTTTTATTTAAACAATTCAGCTACTATAGCAAAACTCTGTGCTTGCGCTAAAAATTTCCCATAAAAAAAACCTGCCGTAGCAGGTTTTTTTTATGAATGCCAATTAGTCAAACAGGCGATCAAAGAATGATTTTTTCTTTGGCGATGAAGCATGACCATCCCCATCAAAAGAGGCTTGGAGCTCTTTCAGCAATTCACGTTGGCGACTGTTCAGGTTCACCGGCGTTTCTACCACAATACGGCAGAGTAAATCACCGACCATGCTGCTACGTACCGGACGAACACCCTTACCACGTAAGCGGAACAATTTGCCTGTTTGTGTACCTTCAGGAATTTTCAAGCTGACACGGCCTTCTAAGGTCGGGATTTCAATTTCTTTACCTAAAGCCGCATCTGCAATGCTGACTGGCACGTCCATATAGAGATCCGCACCATCACGCTGGAAGACTTCGTGTTCACGTACCACGACTTCAACGTACAAATCACCGGCCTGACCATCACGGATCGCTTCACCTTTGCCGGTTAAGCGTACGCGGTCGCCATTGTCCACGCCTGCAGGAATGGTCACTTCAAGTGTTTGCTGACGATCGGCAACGCCTGAACCATGACAGCTCTTACATGGATTCTTGATGATTTTACCTTGACCACGACAGGTACTACAGGTTTGCTGCACCGAGAAGAAACCTTGTTGCATACGCACTTGACCTGCACCATGACAGGTTCGACAGGTTTCGACATCATTCGGATTTTGAGAACCTTTACCATCACAGGTTTCACATGGCGCTGGCGCAGTAAAGGTAATAGTCTTTTTCACCCCTTTAACCGCTTCTTCGAGCGTCAGTTCCATTACATAGCGCAGGTCTGAACCACGGCGTTGGCGTTGTTGCTGACGGCCACCGCCACCAAACGCACCACCAAAAATGTCGCCAAACTGGCTAAAAATGTCTTCTGCGCTAAAACCGCCGAAGCCGCCACCGGCACCACCGAAGCCACCTTCAAAGGCACTGTGCCCAGCACGGTCATACATGCTGCGCTTTTCGCCGTCAGACAGCACTTCATAGGCTTCTGATGCTTCTTTGAACTTTTCTTCAGCTTCTGCGTTGTCAGGGTTACGGTCTGGATGATACTTCATCGCCAACTTACGATAGGCTTTCTTGATCTCATCATCACTTGCGGTTTTCGAAACGCCTAAAACCTCATAATAATCACGTTTAGCCATGGTTGGCGATGCTCCTCACGGAATTTATTCAAATCTAAAAAAACAAATAGGCTCTGCCGACTTTTTATTTCTAAAGTCAACAGAGCCTTAATAGGGGCTGTACGATAAATTTACAAGGTCTAATTCAATAAAAAAGCAGTAAAATTAAAAAACTGCTTTATTTTTAAAGTACTTGGCAATGCCTTTGAGCCATGTATTCAATAAAAATAACCAGGCAATCGAACTGAAGACCACGCCTGCAACGGTCATTGCAGTCACCCAGAGCGCGCTGTCCCACGCAAAAAAGAATAATGGAATAAACCATAAGGCAGCAAAAAAGGCCATCAAGATAAATAACAGCACATTACGCATAATCCACAGTGCATGCGCATGTATCCATACTTCAGCATTATCCACAATCGCAACTTTTCGTGCTAACAGGTAGGCAAACACTGCAAACACGATTGTAAATAATGCAAGAAACATGAACACGTAAGAAATCACCACATAGCGGCGATGCTGCTCAATATTGTCTTGCCCCATGCTCTATATCACCTCATTCACAGCATTGTGCAAAATTTGTCATGCAATGAAATTCAATTATTTTTTGGTCTTAAAATATAGGTGCTACTATATTGAAATTTTCAATATTTCGCACCTTTATTCACAAAATAATTACGATAGTTATGTTGTTTTTTTAACCTTAAACCATGCTGCATAAAGTGCAGGCAGGAAAAACAGGGTTAATAAGGTCGCAACAATCAATCCGCCCATAATCGCAACGGCCATCGGACCAAAGAAAATACTGCGAGATAACGGGATCATCGCCAGTACCGCAGCCAGTGCGGTCAAGACAATGGGACGGAAACGGCGCATGGTGGCATCAATGACCGCATCCCATGGCACATGTCCCGCCTGTATATCCTGCTCGATCTGATCAATCAAAATAAGCGAGTTACGCATAATCATGCCTGACAGTGCGATCGTACCGAGCATTGCCACGAAACCGAAAGGTTTATTAAACAGCAGCAAGAATGCCACCACCCCGATCAACCCCAATGGTGCAGTCAGCAACACAATGGCCGCGCGTGACATGCTGCGTAGCTGGATCATTAATAAAGTCATCACCACGGCCAGGAATAAAGGCATACCGGCATTGACCGAGTTTTGTCCCTTGGCCGACTCCTCAACTGTGCCGCCCACTTCCAGTAAATAACCGCTTGGCAGGTCTGCACGTAAGCTCTGCATCTTGTCTGCCAGCTGTTGCACCACAGTGGCAGGTTGCAAATGCGTGCGAATATCCGCGCGAACGGTAATGGTTGGCAGGCGATTACGATGCCAGATTAAACCCTCTTCAAAGCGCGATTCGATTGTGGCAATTTGCGCCAGTGGCACAGTGCTGCCTTTACTGGTCGGTACCGCCAGACTCGCTAAAGACGCCACTTCAACCCGTTCCGATTGATCGCCACGCAAACGGATTTCAATCAATTCACGTTTTTCACGATATTGATTCATCACCGAGCCCGTGACCGAAGCATTGAGAAAATTGGCCAGATCGACACTGGACACCCCCATTTGACGGGCACGATCCTGATCAATGTCAATCGCAATGATTTTGCTTGGCTCGCCCCAGTCCAGATGCACATTGGTGGTATTTGGATCTTCACTCAGGACTTTTGCAACTTTTTGTGCCTCGGCCCGAACCGTTGCCAGATCTTCACCTGAGACCCGGTACTGCAATGGATAGCCCACAGGCGGACCATTTTCCAGTAACGACACCCGGGTACGCACTTGAGGTAAGAGCTGCTTGATTTGTGTGTCTAGAGAACGACGAATTTCATCCCGATCATCCAAAGATGAGGCCAGCACCACAAACTGGGCAAAGCTGGCTTGCGGCAGTTGCTGATCCAAAGGCAAGTAGAAACGCGGTGAACCCGTCCCGACATAAGCCACATAGTTATCAATGCCTTTTTGTTTGGACAGGAATTGTTCCACCTTATGTACAGCTTGTTCTGTCGCGGTCAGGGAGGCACCTTCTTCCAGTTTTAAGTCCACCAGAATTTCAGCACGATTGGATGGCGGGAAGAACTGTTGTGGCACCAGCTTAAACATCGCCACCGACAACACAAAAATCCCGACGGTCACGGCAATCACGGTTTTTCGATAGGTGATACAGATTTCGACCACACGGCGAAAAGACTGATAAAACTTGGATTGGTAAGGATCATGCTGTTGTCCATGCGCTTCCACAATAGGCGCAGGTTGCTTGCGCAATCTTGCCCACAAGCGCACATACCACGCCGCTTGCTGTTGCTGCTTGGTGAAATCAGGCAGGAGTTTCTCCCCCAGATAAGGCACAAATAACACGGCGGCAATCCATGACACGATCAAGGCAATGGTTACCACCTGGAAAATCGAACGGGTATATTCACCTGTCCCCGATTGAGCGGTGGCAATCGGTAAGAAACCTGCTGCGGTAATCAGGGTGCCTGTCAGCATCGGGAAAGCCGTGGTTTGCCAGGCAAAACCTGCGGCTTTGAGTCGACTGTAGCCCTGCTCCATCTTAATCGCCATCATTTCAACCGCGATAATGGCGTCGTCGACCAGCAACCCGAGCGCCAGAATCAATGCGCCCAGTGAAATCTTATGCAGTCCCACATCGAACAAATTCATGCCGGCAAAGGTCATGGCTAACACCAGTGGAATAGAAAGTGCCACCACCAAGCCAGTACGGAAACCCAGCGAGAAAAAGCTCACCAATAAAACGATGATCACCGCTTCCGCGAGAACTTTTAAGAACTCCTGAATACTGCGTTGTACCGCCACAGGTTGATCAGACACTTTTTGCAGTTTCATGCCCAGAGGTAAGCTTTTTTGCAGGCGGTTAAATTCGGTTTCGAGATTTTTACCCAAGGCAATGATGTCGCCACCTTTACGCATCGACACCGCAATCCCGATCCCGTTCTCGCCCATAAAACGCATGCGTGGCTGGGCAGGTTCGCTAAAGCCACGATAAACCTCGGCAACATCTCCCAGTTGAATGGTTCTGTCACCGACCAGTAATGGCATTTTTTTCAGGTCATCGACACTATGTAAATGTCCACTGACCCGGATTTGAATACGATCCGTGCCTGTTTCAAAGAAACCGGCACCCGCCATATCGTTTTGCTTCTGGATAGCTTCCTGTATCGCGGTGACCGGTACTCCTAATTGCACCGCCTTGGTATTGGACAGTTCAATCCAGATTTTCTGGTCTTGTAGACCGACCAGATTAACCTTGCTGACATCTTTGACCCGTTGCAATTGCAGTTGCAAACGGTCGGCATATTCTTTCATTACCGCATAGTCAAAGTCTTTGCCAGTCAGTACATAGATATTGCCGAAGGTATCGCCAAATTCATCATTAAAGAATGGTCCCTGTACACCGCTTGGCAACTGGGTCCGAATATCATTGACCTTTTTGCGCACGTTATACCAGACATCCGGAATGGCACTGGACGGTAGACTGTCTTTGGCGACAAAGGTCACCAAGGACTCACCCGGACGTGAATAGGCCATGATACGGTCATACTGCCCCGTGGTCATCAACTCTTTTTCAATTCGATCCGTGACCAGGGTCGAGACCTCTTTGGCTGTCGCGCCAGGCCAGTAGGTCTGTACCACCATCACCTTAAAGGTAAATGGCGGGTCTTCACTCTGGGATAGTTTGGAATAGGACATGATGCCGACGATGCCGAGCAGCAGCATAAAATAAAGGATAATGCCCTTATTTTTGAGTGCCCATTCTGAAAGGTTAAATTTCATGTTTAACCTCCCGTTTTAACTTGAATATCGCGGTTATCACGATCGACGGGATGAATTTTTTGCTGATCCCGTAACAAATGTACGCCACCGACCACGACCCAATCCGTGGCTTTTAAGCCGGCAAGGACAGGTACACTATCACGCCCATAAGTGCCTAAGGTCACTGGGACTTTACGAATGGTTTGATTCGTATTCACCACCCAGACATAGGCTTGCTGATCATTGGCAGTGACACTGGATAAAGGCACACTCAGCACATTATTATCCTGTGCGACAAAGAACACCCGCGCACTTTGCCCCAGCTGAATACTGGACTGCCCTTCCAGTAAAGACACTTTCACGGTAAAGGTCCGGGACTGGTCGGCTGCTGGCGAAACCTCACGCACTCTGGCAGCAAAACGTGCATCTGGCTGTGACCACAAGGTGACCCATGCAGGCTGCCCCACTTTAATGCTGCTGACCGCCTGTTCAGGCACACCAAACACCACTTCGCGTTCACCATCAATGGCTAACTGGTAAGCGGCCTGTCCTGCGGCAATCACCTGTCCAATCTCGATCTGACGCTGGGTAATCACCCCGTTTTTATTCGAGATCAGCTGGTTATAACCGGTCTGGTTGGAGGATACTTCATAGTTAGAACGGGCCTGCTGCAAGCTTGCCTGAGCAGATTCATACTGATTTTTGACCGCATCAAATTGCGAACGGCTCACTGCATTGACCGGTAATAACTGCTGATAACGCTGATATTCTTCTGCAGCAATTTTTGCAGCGGCCTGTGCACTTTGTAACTGTGCCTTGGCCGCATTCATTTGCAATTGCGCATCTTTGACATCCAGTTTTGCCAGCACCTGTCCAACTTTGACCCGATCTCCGACATCAACATAACGTTCGGTCACCTGTCCCCCGACACGGAAGGCCAAAGCGGTTTGCTGTCTGGCCTGAACATCCCCGGCATAACTCTTTTGATCAACATGGTTACCACTCGGCTGGGCCACCATGACATAAGGAATTTCCTCGGTCTTGGGAAGCTCTTTCTGGCAGGCGCTGAGGACGACACTACTGACAATGAGTAAGCCCAATATGATAGGATTGATCTGCTTCATCTGTTTGCGCTCTTATTCAAATTGATTTTTAAGGCGTGATATGAGCATTATCATAGATTGTTTATTTTTTAATTAATATACTCACAGGTACATTAATTAAAAAATAAATCTATCTGCTTGATTTTTAAATTCATGAAAAGAGAAAGATAACGTGCAAATCCATAGTGGCCGCCCCAAAGATTTAGAAAAAAGAGCCAAGATTTTACAGGCCGCAAAATCTATTTTTTTAAAAATGGGATACCACGCCACCAACATGAACCAGATTGCCAAAGAAGCGGGTGTCACCAAACTGACGGTGTATAACCACTTTCAGGATAAAAACAATCTGTTTATGTGCGCAATTGAGGAAAGCTGCGAAGAATCGATTCGGGCCAAACAGTTTCAGCTGACGGCGGATTCTGATTTTAAACAGGCTTTGGTTCTGATGTGTCAGCGTGCGTTAAGTATTATTTATCTACCAGAAGCCCTAAAACTGGATTGTTTGCTGTTTGAACTGGCAGCAGAACAAAGCCCCTTAACCCGACAGTTTTTTGATGCCTCACATACCCGCATGTGCCATGTCTGGTGTGATTTTTTTGAACAGGCCATCAGTTTTAAATTTATTCAGGCCGATGAACCGATCAAGCAAACCGAGCTGATCATCTCGCTGATGCTCGGGATCCGTCATCAGCAGGTATTGCTCGGTTTAGCCCCTGTGCCCACGGCAGATGAAATTGATCAGATGATTGAGCATGCCATCGAGATTTTTTTGCTTAAATATCAGACTAAAGTTTAGAGAAATTTCACATTTTTTTACGTTCTGCTCTTGGATTGTCCTTCAATCGCGCTATAGTCGGATGAGAACAACAGGAGAATTAGAATGATTCAGCAAATCACTGCTCCACTACGTGAAGATGTCCGCTTACTCGGCAATTTACTCGGAGAGACCTTAAAGCAACATGCTGGGCAAGATTTGTTTAATCAGATTGAGCAAATTCGGGCATTGGCTAAAGGCGCACGTGACGGCCAGATCGAAGCAGAAAAACAGCTAGAACAATTATTTCTCGGTTTAAAAGATGAAGAGATTCTGCCGCTGACCCGTGCTTTCTCTCACTTTCTGAACTTTGCCAATATTGCGGAACAGTACCATGTGGTGCGCAGCCGCCGTCAGGCCGAGTTTGATGAGCACGCGCCCAGCCCAAATCCGCTGCCGCATTTGTTTGAAAAATTCAAAAACCAGCAGATCAATGCACAACAACTGCTCCAGCAAATCTGTGATTTAAAAATTGAACTGGTGCTGACGGCCCATCCGACCGAAGTCAGCCGTCGTACCTTAATTCAAAAATATGACGATATTACCGATTGCCTTTCCCAATTAGATCAGCAAAAGCTGACCCCGAAAGAGCGTCAGCAAACCATTGCCACGCTCAAGCAATTGATCAGTTCAGCCTGGCAAACCGATGAAATCCGTCAACATCGTCCAACCCCAGTCGATGAAGCCAAATGGGGCTTTGCCACAATTGAGCAATCACTCTGGAATGCGGTCCCTAAATTCGTCCGTGAACTGAATGAACTGACCCAGCAGCATTGTGAACAAAGTCTGCCACTGCATGTTGCACCGATCCGCTTTGCTTCATGGATGGGCGGAGACCGGGATGGCAACCCGAACGTGACCCATCAAGTCACGCAAGAAGTCCTGTGGTTATCGCGTTGGCAAGCAGCTGATCTGTACCTGCGTGATATCGAAAATCTACGCTGGGAATTATCGATTCAAAGCTGTTCCGCTGAAATGACTCAGGCACTGGGCTATGAGCATCCGGAACCCTATCGTGAATATTTACGCGAAACCCGTGAACGTTTAAAAGCCACCCGCTCATGGCTGGCCCATCGCCTGCAAGGCACAGATGCCGATGACAGCAACATCATCAGAACCAAAGATGAATTGTTGGCGCCGCTACTGCTGTGCTACCGCTCACTGATGGATTGTAATCTGGCTGAGATCGCCAACGGACAATTACTCGACTTTATTTATCGGGTCAACTGTTTTGGTATTGAGCTGCTCAAACTGGATATCCGTCAGGAATCAGGTCGCCATCGCCAAGCCATTTCCGCGATTACCGAATATCTGGGTCTGGGTAATTTTGAATCCTGGACCGAGCAGGCCCGCCAGAACTTCCTGATTCAGGAACTGCAAAGTAAGCGCCCCTTACTGCCAAAGTTTTTTAATGAGCCTGAAGGCAGCCTGATTCAGCATTCCGATGTACTGGAAGTGTTTGCCACCATGCGCACCTTGGCCGAACAGCCACCTGAGAGTCTCGGTGCCTATATTATTTCCATGGCGGAATATCCAAGTGATGTACTGGCAGTATTGTTGCTGCAAAAAGAAGCAGGCATCCAGCAGCCGCTACGTGTAGTGCCTTTATTCGAGACCTTGAAGGATCTCGACGGTGCAGCCAAAACCATGAATACCCTGTTCAATATGCATTGGTATAAACAACATATTCAAGGCAAACATGAAGTCATGATTGGCTACTCGGACTCCGCCAAGGATGCAGGCTTTATGTCGGCCAACTGGGCACAATATCGTGCTCAGGAAGAACTGACCGCGATTGCGCAGCAGCATGGGGTGCAATTGACCTTATTCCATGGTCGTGGCGGTTCAATTAGCCGTGGCGGTGCACCGACACAGCAAGCACTGTTCTCGCAACCACCCGGTTCAATTTCAGGCGCGATCCGTGTTACCGAGCAAGGTGAAATGATTCGCTTTAAATTCGGTCTGGAAGGGATCGCCCTGCAAAATCTGGAAATCTATACTGCAGCGACTCTGGAAGCAACCTTGTTACCGCCACCTGAACCGAAACAAGAATGGCGTGACCTGATGAACCAGATGACGGATTTATCGGTACAGGTTTATCGCCAAACCGTGCGTGAAAATCCAAATTTTGTCAGCTATCTGCGTACCGTAACCCCTGAACTGGAATTACAAATGCTGCCGCTGGGTTCTCGCCCTGCCAAACGTAAAGTCAGTGGCGGGATTGAATCGCTGCGTGCCATTCCTTGGGTCTTTGCATGGACCCAGATTCGCCTGATGCTGCCAGCATGGCTCGGTACCGGCACGGCCATCAATCAGGTGCATGGACAACACAAAAACACGCTGGATGAGATGCTGGAACAATGGCCTTATTTCCAGACACTGATTGATATGCTGGAAATGGTACTGTCCAAATCCGATGCCAATATCGCGCTGTATTATGAATCGCATCTGACTCAGGATCAGGACTTAAAAGTGCTTGGTGTCGAGTTGCGCCAACGTCTGCAAAATGCAGTCGATACCCTGCTGAGCCTGAAAGGTGAATCTAAACTGCTGAGCAATAATGAGGTACTGGATCAATCGATGCAGGTACGTAAACCGTATTTATTACCTTTGCATTTATTACAGGCCGAGTTGATGAAACGACGTCGCCTGTATCTGGCAGAGCATCAAACCGAACATAGTCCAGTGGATCATGCCTTGATGGTCAGCATTGCAGGTATTGCAGCGGGCTTGCGTAACACGGGCTAAGTGGCCATTTTCAGAGGGCCATCCGCAGAAATCGTTTCTGTTGATGGCCAGATTGGCAAAATATGCCATTGCGATAAAAAAATTGAAAAAATTTTTAAAATTATTTTAAAAATAAAAGAGTTAATTTTTTAAATTGTCCAGACAAAATAAATAATAATTCCACTAGCTTATTTTGAAACAAATTTTACCAAAAGGTAAAAATTTAAGCTCTAACAGCCTATTGTGACAATCCTCTCAAGGACTTATAGGTGAAAGCTCGTTTTAAGACAGGGTATCATACGCGCTGATATCAAATCATGAGTCTAATTTATGTCCAGTTGGTTTCCAAAATGGCAGCCGTATCAGGGGACGGTCGATCATCGCCCTGTTGCGACCAATGAATATTTACCGCCCTTACAAAGCGCGGTGCTGGGGGTTCAACACGCATTTGCCATGTTCGGCTCAACCGTACTTGCACCTTTATTGATGGGTTTTAGCCCGAACCTGGCCATTTTAATGTCAGGCATCTGTACCATCCTGTTTTTCTTTATGACAGGTGGGCGTGTTCCAAGCTACTTAGGCTCAAGTTTTGCGTTTATTGGCGTGGTGGCAGCGGCAACGGGTCATATTACCGGTTCAGGTGCGAATCCAAACCTGTCCGTCGCACTGGGCGGGATTGTGGTCTGCGGTATCGTATATGCCCTGATTGGCTTTGCGGTGATGCTGACAGGAACCCGCTGGATCGAAAAACTGATGCCACCTGTGGTCACCGGTGCAATCGTGATGATCATTGGTCTTAATCTTGCGCCTGTCACCATTAAAGGCGTTGCGGGTCAGCCTTTTGAAATGTGGATGGCCTTAACTACCGTCCTCAGCATGGGCATCATTGCGGTCTTTACCAAAGGCCTGTTACAACGTTTATTACTGTTGATTGGCCTTTTAATTGCCTATGCCATTTATGCCATTGCCAGCAATGGTCTGGGTTATGGCAAGCCGATTGATTTCTCCCAGATCTCAGCGGCGCCATGGTTTGGTGTCCCAAGCTTCTCGCATCCAACTTTTGATTTGAATGCCATTCTGATCATTGCCCCTGTGGCCCTGATTCTCGTGGCAGAAAACCTAGGGCATATCAAGGCTGTTGGCGCAATGACAGGTGAAAACCTCACGCCACAACTAGGTAAAGCCTTTGTTGCAGATGGTGTCGCAACCACCTTATCCGGCGGTGTGGGTGCACCCGGTATGACCACTTATGGTGAAAATATCGGAGTGATGGCGGTTACCCGCGTTTACTCAACACTGGTGTTTGTGATTGCAGGTATCTTTGCCATTATCCTCGGTCTTTCACCTAAGTTTGGTGCCGTCATTAGTACCATTCCCAATGCAGTACTCACCGGTGCATCTATTGTGGTGTTTGGTCTGATCACCATTGCCGGTGCAAAAATCTGGATCGAAAATAAAGTCGACTTCTCCAACAATAAAAACCTGATCGTGGCTTCAGTGACCATTATTTTAGGGGCGGGTAACTTTGAATTGTTATTTGGTAGCTTCAATCTCGGTGGTATCGGGACGGCAACTTTTGCAGCAATTTTCCTGAACCTGCTGTTCAGTTTAAAAGATAAAAACTAAAAATCTTCAAGGCAGCGCAAGCTGCCTTTTTTCCGTCTTGGACTTCTCCCCTATCTTTATCTTGCTTACTTTTAGTATGATGGCTGTTTATATTTCAATACGTTCCGCTCATGCGTTTCGATTTCTTCGATTTACAACTGCTTCTGCATATTGTTTCGACAGGCAGCCTGACCAAGGGCGCCGAGCTTTCTGCCATTTCCCTGCAAGCCGCCAGCGAACGAATTAAAAAACTCGAACACTATTTTGCAACACCGTTATTTATTCGGCAGACCTCAGGTGTTGAGCTGACCACTGCGGGCCATGCCCTGGCTGAGCATGCCCGACGGCTGATGCAGCAAAAAGATCTGCTTGAACAGGACATGCAACGCTTTCGGCCCACGGCACCTGAATCATTGACTTTATGGTGTAATTCGTCTGCACAGAGTGAATATTTACCGCCGCTGTTACCGCACTATCTGATGCTACATCCCGAGATCAATCTGGACCTACATGAAGCAGAAAGTTCTGAAATCGTTGAAGCATTGACTCAAGGTGTGGCACGCCTAGGACTGGTCTCCAGCTTCTTTGATACCCGTCATTTGCAAACACAGGAGTTTGCCAGTGATCCATTGGTGCTGATCTGTCCCGCTCATCATGCCTTGACCCGGCAAACACAGCTGAATCTGGTCGATGCCTTAGCTTATGGTTTTATTGGCCTGATGCCGCATCATTCTTTGCAGCAATCGATTGAAACGCAAGCCAAGCTCTTGGGTTTCAATATCCAGTATCGGCTACGCTTACCTAACTTTTCTGCCATTGCCGAGGTTGTCGCCAAAGGGGTCGGTATTGCGATTATGCCCGCACGTGCGGCACAGCGTTTACAGCCAGATTATGATTTTTATGCAGTACAATTACATGGCGCCTGGGCCAACCGTAAACTGCTGTTAGCAGCACAGGATTTCGCTCAGCTCCCGCATGCTTATCAACAATTTGCTGAGTTTTTAATGCAACATCGCCCATCCTGTTAACTGCCCTTAATGCGCAATCATATATAAACCTAAGGCCATCAATCCAATAAAGAATAAACGGCGAAAACGTTGCTCGTTAAGTTGATAACGGATTTTTTTACCTAGCCACATCCCCAATAAAGCAGCAACTAAAGCCATCGCAGACAGACGATAATCCAGTGTGATTCCCTCTATCGGATTGTGATGCAGGAAAAAAGCCAGACAGAAGGTGGAAACGGTAAAGGTCAAGCCTAAGGCCTGCACCAGTTCATCCCGTTTCAAATGTAGGGACTGCAAATACGGCACCACTGGAATAATCACCACCCCTGTGGCAACGGTCACTGCACCGCCGATATATCCGACAATAGGTGATAACCAGCGCTCATGTTGCGCCAGATGAGGCAGTCTTTTCACACAGAGACCATACAGTCCATATAACGCCAGCATACAGCCCAGTAAAATCTCACTGCTGTGCCCATGACTCTGGCTTAGGGTCGGTAAAAAGCTCCAGATCGACCCTACCACGATTCCAACCAGTAACGTCCAAAAACGGCGAATAAAGGCCCAGACCCGACCTTCGGCAAACAGTTGCCAGATATTGGTGACCATCGACGGCACAATCAATAAAGACGCAGCCTGAAACGGACTCATGGCAATGGTCAGTAACCCCATAGAGACCGCAGGAAGGCCCAGTCCGATCATGCCTTTAATCATGCCGGCAAAGGCAAAGACCACGATAATAATGGCTAGAAAAGTCACGCTTTAACTCCGATTTTGCATCGAAGCTATGCTACGGAAAAACCGTGGCTTGCCCTATTCTTATTTTTGGGAGTGGGCCTCAATCAAAAGTTGAGGCCATTTTATATTTTTCTTCCAGTACGTTACTGAGAATGCTTTCAATCATCCAGACCCGATACAGGCTATTAAAGACATAGCTATGTCCATCAATCCGTAACTCCAATACCGGAAAATCAGGCTGATGCTTCTGCTGGCACCATTCATCATTTTGCTTTAACTGTGCGTCGATATCCTGTTCAGTCAGCTGCGCAATGTCCAGACGTCTCTGCATCCGTTGAAAATGGGCTTTAAACGACAGGTCTTTGCCCTGTGTCCATACCGCTTCCAGAATTTCATGGATACAATCCACTTGCTGTTCTTCAGGCACGCTATAAAACAGTCGGGCCATTTCATAGGTCGCTTCTCTGGTTGGTCGGCAGAACGGGGTAAATGCGACCTGGGTTCGCTTGGAAACACGAGTTGCCAGGCCCCAGTCAAACCAGTCCCGGCCGTGATAACTCAGCGGATACACCTTCAGCTGGATATTATAATAATTGGCCAGTTCTTCCTGGATATACGCCAATAATAACCAGCTCATCGGGTCTTCAAGCGCGATATACAGATCCAGTTCCGGATGCAAGGCCTGGACTTCGGCCAATGCCTCGGCATCATTAATGAGATGCTCACGCCACTCGATATGATTGATCAGGAAAATGGGATTTCCGGTCAGGAGTTTCTGCTGTTTTAAACGGCGTGTCAGACGTAACAAGTCATCAACCGCCTGATATTTTCGTTCACCAAATTCAAAATAACTGGCGATCACAGGCACGTCTTTGAAAATACGTTCAGGATAATCTTGGGGTTTCTGATGCTGGGAGGCCATTGCATATAAGGTACGCAATTTACCGTATTGCTGCTGCCACAGCATGTGGAAGACATCTTCGAGCAAATGTAAAAAGTTTTGTTCTCTGAGCGGGGTATTTCTTAAAATTGTTTCTGCTTGTTGTAAGGCTTCTGCACTCGGTATTTCTGGGGTTTCATCAAAACCAAAACGATGCTGCTTGGCCAGGATTTTGGCATCATTTAAGCAATAGCTTTGCCAGTCTTGCTTGGACATGCCATTCGGAGGCTCGGCATCTTGCCTCGAAATAATGACTTTTAGCGGTTTGAGCTCATCACTGAGGATCTCATTGAGCTGATCCAGCTCTTGCACTGCCAGATAGCTATACACATCGTCTAGACGCAGGTAAATACTTAAACCCTGTTCCGTAGGTAATTCCGCCTGACGAGAAGGTTTCTGATAGAACCAACTCGATCGTATGGGATCAAACCAACGACGTAACAAAGACATGTCGATAGCCTCTAATGGTCATAAAATGCAAAATGGATAAAGTTTACTCAAACCTGAGCCAGAACAGGTGAGCCAATAAGTATGTTCAGTATCTTATAAAATGAGACAAAAGTCCCCCTTAATTGAAAGAGGGACTCAAAGGGATTACAAAACTCGTACTGCGCCTTTAGCAGCACTGGTCGAATGCATTGCATAAATCTTCAATGACTTAGACACTTTACGTTTACGCTCTTCCGCAGGATGCCAGCCTTTGGCGTCCTGAACCGTACGGCGATGCGCCATGGTGGCATCATCGATATCCAGGTGAATGGTACGGTTTGGAATATCAATCTGAATGGTATCACCATCTTCAACCAGACCAATCGCACCGCCTTCAGCCGCTTCTGGAGACACGTGACCAATCGACAGACCTGAAGAACCACCCGAGAAACGTCCATCGGTAATCAAGGCACAATCTTTACCCAAACCTTTGGATTTCAGGTAACTGGTTGGGTACAACATTTCCTGCATACCCGGTCCGCCACGTGGGCCTTCATAACGAATCACCACGATATCGCCTGCCACGATTTTATGATCCAGAATGGCTTCTACTGCTGCATCCTGACTTTCAAACACGCGTGCTGTACCGGTGAATTTCAGGATGGATTCATCCACACCTGCAGTTTTGACGATACAGCCATCTAGAGCGATGTTGCCGTACAGCACCGCCAGACCGCCATCTTTAGAGAAAGCATGTTCAGCATTACGAATTACGCCTTTCTCACGGTCGCCATCTAAGGTTGAGTAGTAACGGTTTTGCGAGAACGCCACCTGCGTTGGAATACCACCCGGTGATGAACGATAGAATTCATAAACATCCGCATCTTCGATACGGATAATATCCCACTTGTCCAAAGCATCTTTTAACGTTGGTTCATGTACAGTTGGACATGACGTATTCAGCAAGTTGGCACGATCCAGCTCACCCAAGATCGCCATGATGCCACCCGCACGGTGTACATCTTCCATATGTACGTCTTGTTTTGCCGGTGCAACTTTGGACAATACCGGAACCTGACGAGACAAACGGTCGATATCATCCATGGTGAAATCAACTTCGGCTTCGTGCGCCGCCGCAAGCAAATGCAATACGGTATTGGTTGAACCGCCCATTGCAATATCCAGTGTCATGGCATTTTCAAACGCCGCTTTGGTTGCAATTGAACGTGGCAAAATGCTGTCATCATTCTGTTCGTAATAACGCTTCGCCAGTTCCACCACCAAACGACCGGCTTTTAAGAATAGCTTTTCACGATTGGCATGGGTTGCCACGATTGAACCGTTACCTGGTAAAGATAGACCCAATGCTTCGGTTAAGCAGTTCATCGAGTTCGCGGTGAACATGCCTGAACATGAACCACAGGTTGGACATGCTGAACGTTCAAAAGCCTGTACTTCTTCATCGGTATAGCTTTCATCGGCTGCAACCACCATGGCATCAACCAGATCAATGGCCTTTTCATCACCACGGAACTTCACTTTACCCGCTTCCATTGGTCCGCCAGACACGAACACTACCGGGATATTCAGGCGCATTGCCGCCATCAGCATTCCCGGGGTGATCTTGTCACAGTTTGAAATACAGACCATGGCATCGGCACAATGGGCATTGACCATGTATTCCACCGAGTCGGCGATCAAATCACGTGATGGCAGTGAATACAGCATCCCGTCATGGCCCATGGCAATGCCGTCATCAACGGCAATGGTATTAAATTCTTTTGCCACACCACCAGACGCTTCAATTTCTCTCGCAACAAGTTGACCTAAATCTTTGAGATGCACGTGACCGGGAACAAACTGGGTAAATGAGTTGACCACCGCAATAATAGGCTTGCCAAAATCTTCATCTTTCATACCGGTCGCACGCCATAAACCACGCGCGCCCGCCATATTTCTTCCATGTGTTGATGTTTTTGAACGATAATCAGGCATTTTGTATTCCCAACAAGTTTGTGCTCGAGACGAATAGGACATTCGCTCTGGCGAAATGATACTGAGCTTTCTGCATCATACTACAAGTTATCGTTTAACAGATGACCAATAGGCCTATCTTTTTTTGTACAAAAGCAATTCAAGCCATCTGATTAGGGACTCATCACTTTTTCGCTTATAATTTGCAGCAAGTTTTAGTTGGATTGTCTTTGTGAAAATCATTTTTGCTGGTACGCCTGAATTTGCGGCAACCGCATTGGCGGCATTATTAAAAACATCCCACCAGATCATTGCGGTTTATACCCAACCTGACCGTAAAGCCGGCCGTGGGCAAAAATTAACGCCATCCCCTGTGAAACAATTGGCACTTGAGCACGGTTTACCGGTGTATCAGCCTTTGAATTTTAAAGCATCGACAGAGGAAGGTCTGGCAGCTCGCCAACAACTGGCTGACTTGGGTGCCGATGTGATGGTGGTTGCAGCCTATGGCCTGATCTTGCCGCAAGCGGTGTTAGATACGCCGAAATATGGCTGTTTAAATATCCACGGTTCCTTACTGCCACGCTGGCGGGGGGCTGCACCGATCCAACGTGCCATTGCCACAGGTGATGCAGAAACAGGCATCACCATCATGCAAATGGCGGCAGGTCTGGATACCGGCGACATGATGTATAAAACTTACTGTCCAATCACCGCAGAAGATACCTCTGCCAGCTTGCACGATAAACTGGCCGATCAAGGTGCCGAAGCGATTTGTACCGTGCTTGAATCAGAACAAAGCTTGCAGGATTTCATTGAAAAGCGTGAAGTACAAGATGAAGCCCTGACCGTCTATGCCCATAAACTGGTGAAAGCAGAAGCCCGTATTGACTGGAGCCAGAATGCGGTACAAATCGACCGTAATATCCGTGCCTTCAATCCGTGGCCTGTGGCGTTTATTCAACTGGATGAAAGCAATGCCTTACGTGTGTGGGGTTCAATGCTTTCTCAGCATCAAAAAGCTGATGCACAAAGCGGCGAAATCCTGGCGATCGATAAACAAGGCGTACATGTGGCGTGTGGCGACAATACCGCGGTGTGCCTCACCAGTCTGCAATGGCCAGGTGCTAAAGCCCTAAATCCTGTACAAATTGCTCAAACCCAAAAATTACATATTGGACAAATTCTCCCATGAGCCAATCATCTACAAAAAATTTGAATCTGCGTGCACAAGTGGTCAAAACACTTTTGGCCGTTCAAAATGGGCAATCCTTGTCTTCTGTTCTGAATCAACATATCAATATCGTTGCTGAACGTGATCGTGGTTTATATCACGAACTGACTTTAGGCTGTTTACGCCAATGGTTTTCTTTAAAAGCCATTACTCTACCCTTGCTGACAAAACCATTAGACAATGAAGCGCTAGAAAGTTGTTTATATCTTGGTTTATATCAAATTTTATGTACGCGTATTCCGGTGCATGCGGCGATTTCAGAAACGGTAAATGCGGCCAAGCAACTGGGTTTTGAGCCAATGAGTGGTTTGGTCAATGCGATCCTGCGCCGTGTTTCACGTGAAACAGCTGAATTTGAAACCGCGTTGAATCATACGCATGGCTTACCAAGCTGGTTATTCAAGCGACTTAAAAAAGATTGGCCTGAGCAAGCAGAAACGTTATGCCAAGCCTTAAAACAAGTCGCACCACTGACCCTACGCGTTAATCAACGCCAAGTCAGTCGTAACGAATATCTAGATATTTTAGACGAAGAACAGATTGATGCTCGCCCTTGCCTACTTTCAGATGTCGGGATTGTTTTGGAGCAAACGGGCAATATTACCCATTTACCGGGTTTTGAAGAGGGTGGTTTTTCTGTTCAGGATGAACATGCCCAATTGTGCGCGACGCTGTTATCGGACTTAGATAACAAAGTTGTTGTCGATGCCTGTGCTGCACCCGGCGGTAAAACTGCACACATTCTTGAGCGCTTTAATCCTCAAAAATTGATTGCGCTGGATCATGATGCCAAACGTTTATTACGTGTATCTGAAAATCTGGAACGTCTTGACCTCGGCCAGAACAATGTTGAGATTGTGACCGCTGATGCGACCACGTGGCAGGCACCAGAACCCGTCGATTGTATCGTGCTGGATGCGCCTTGTTCTGCCACAGGTGTGATTCGCCGTCACCCCGATATCCGTCTACTCAGACAGTCAACCGATATCGCGCAAACGGTGGCCTTACAGCAACAGATTTTGCAGCAGATGTGGCAACAACTCAAAGTGGGCGGTACCTTGCTGTATATCACCTGTTCGATTCTCAAAGCTGAAAATGAGCAACAAATGGCGGCTTTCTTTGCTGAACATGCCGATGCTGAAGAAATCAAAATTGATGCAGATTGGGGCATGGAACAGACCCATGGTCGTCAGTTGCTCCCTTCGGCGCAATCCGGCGATGGTTTCTATTATTGCCGAATTAAAAAACGAGCTTAATCAAAATAAAAAAGCAGGCTTGAGGCCTGCTTTTTTTTAAATCTGTTTTAAAGCGTGTGCTGATCTTTGACTTCTTCCAGAACATCATCAAGTTCTTCTGGATGTTTCATCAGGTGGAGGATGGATAATGCTAATCCTCCCCAAACAAACAGCATCGCAATAACCATCATAATAATTGCCGAAGTATTCATCTGTATTCTCCTAGCGATCTTTTACTTTGCTGAGTATAAAAGCGACAACAGCACAGAAAATCACACTGCCCCAGCCAAATAAGCCTTGTAAGCTCATGCTATAACTATCGTAACCATTTTTCACCAGATTAAACACGGTCATGCTTAAGGTGGTTAACAAGATGAGAGAGGTAATTACCGTTAAAGTAAATGCCCAGCCTTTCCCCAGTTGAATGGTTGAAATGCGGTTGATATGATCACGCAGCTCCAGCAAGGCAGAACGCTTAAACCAAGTAATACAAAGTATCGAAACCAGTGCACCGCCGACAATACCAATGTTATTGATAAAGTGATCGACGATATCCACCAGTTTGATCGCATTCACGCTTGAGAACAAGATCACTGAAACCAGCGCACTACCGCCACCAATAATGGTCACAGCTTTGCTACGGCTCCATTTCAACTTGTCCTGCATTGCTGCAATCGGCACTTCCAGAATACTCACCATTGAAGAAATACCCGCAACGAAGAGTGATGAGAAGAACAGTAAGCCGAATAAGTCAGCACCTGCGCCCAAGCTTGAAATGATTTTCGGGAAAGCAATAAATGCCAGACCGATACCACCGCTTACGACATCTTGTACTTCTTTACCTGCCACATGGGCCATAAAGCCTAGTGCAGCAAAGATACCAATACCTGCCAGAATTTCAGTTGATGCATTGGCAAAGCCAACGATCAGGCCAGAACCGGTTAAGTTGGTTTTTGGTTTGAGATAAGAGGCATAGGTCACCATGATCCCGAAACCAACGGACAGCGAGAAGAAGGTATGACCATAAGCTGCTAACCAGACTTTATAATCCATCATCGCAGCCCAGTTCGGAGTAAAGAATGCATTTAAGCCTTCAGCCGCACCTGGTAAACGTAATGCCTGAATCACAAGCACTGTAAATAATACAAATAATAGCGGCATGAAAATCTTATTGGATAATTCAACGCCTTTTTTAACGCCACCATACAGAATGATTAAGGTCAGTGCCCAGATACCCACGATTGGCCAGAACAGATGGCTCACAAAATTGAGATCAAATCCTGACGCTTTTGAGGTCTGCAAATAGGTATTGAAGAAGAAACTTTCCGGGTCACTGCCCCATGCCTGACCAATCGAGAAGTACACATAACTCCCCGCCCAGGTCAACACGCTGGCATAATACAAACCGATAATGATACAGACACAGACTTGCCACCAGCCCAATGTCTCGCCCCCTTTGAATAAGGCACGATAGGCCTTGGGTGGAGAGTTACGCGCACGGTGACCTGTAGCATAGTCTAAAAATAAAAGAGGTAAGCCGGCGGTAATTAACGCCAGTAAATAAGGGATAAGGAACGCTCCGCCGCCATTTTCATAAGCAACATACGGGAACCGCCAGATATTACCTAAACCTACAGCTGAACCAACAGCTGCAATAATAAAACCAGATCGTGATGTCCAGTTTTCACGAGAATCTGCCATATAACACCTAAAATTGTCCTGCTGACCTTCCATGCTGCTTTCAGTTTTTTATTATCCAACAGACATGAAAATGCCATAAAAAATCTTGTTTTGTTTGGATGAACTTTCAACCTTGTGAGCTTCTTATTTTCAAGACCAAACAAACAAAAAACCAAACCATCTTCCTTAAAGATTGGGCATTGTTTTTCTGCTTTTAATAGCCGAACAATACCTGTTTTTATTTCTTTTTACTGTAAATTCTGCAAGAAAATATCAACTTTTCAGAACAACTGATTATTTTTCAACTGCCTGTAAATTTGACCTTGCAGTCAATCTATAAAAATCAAGTACATAAAACAGGCAAGCCAAATCCTCACCACACTTTTCCTCCTCTATTGTTTAATTGCTAAAAGTCTTTGTTCCTGCATATCGCGGATGGCAGAATGGATGCCTTCGCGGCCCAAACCTGAATCTTTGACTCCACCATAGGGCATATTGTCAACGCGGAATGTCGGGACATCATTAATGATGACGCCACCTACCTGTAAGTGATCCCACGCATACAGCATGTTATTTAGATTTTGCGTATAGACGCCTGCCTGCAAACCGAAACGGCTTTGATTAATGGTGGCAATACCCTGCTCAAATTGCTTAAATTTTTCTAAAATGGCCACGGGACCAAACGCTTCATCCTTATAAATTTCCAGTTTGGCATCGACATTTTCCAATAACACTGGTTCAAACAAGACACCTTGTAAACTGCCACCGAGCAGCACTTTTGCGCCTTTTTTCTCCGCCTTATCAATCCATTTTTTTAAGCGTAATGCTTCTGCTTCCTTAATCATTGGGCCAACCAATGTGGTACTTAAAGCAGGATCAGTGGCTTTAATCTTTTTCAGTTTGGCCACCATTTTCTTTTTCAGCTCGGCATAAAGATCGGCATGCACTAAAATCCGTTGCACACTGATACAGACCTGCCCTGCCTGCCCATAAGCAGCACTGATCAGACGATCAATCAAGGCATCATCAAGGGTTGTATCTGCATCAATCAGGACTGCGGCATTGCCACCAAGTTCCAGTGTGACTTTCTTGCGTCCTGCCCGCGCTTTCATCTCCCAACCGACCTGATCAGAACCGGTAAAGCTGAGGAGTTTAAAACGGTCATCGGTCACTAAAATATCTGCTGCCTCACGATTACAAGGCAAGATCGACCACGAACCTTTCGGTAAATCGGTTTCAGCCAATACGGCTGCAATCTTTAAAGCGCTGATTGGAGTAAAACTGGCCGGTTTCAATACAAAGGGACAACCCGCAGCAATCGCAGGTGCAATCTTATGCGCCACCAGATTGAGAGGGAAATTGAACGGACTAATTAATGAAACTGCACCAATCGGCACATGTTTGACCATGCCACGAAAATGCGCGGCAGCGGGTGTCACCGCCAAAGGAATTAACTGTCCATCATCAAGCTGTGTCACCGCATCTGCGGCCAGTTGAAAAGTATTAATTAAACGTTCTACTTCAGCACTTGCTGCACCCCGTGGCTTACCCCCTTCTGCAATCAGGATCTCAGTCAGCTCATCCCGCAGTTCATTAAAACGCTTTACACAATGCAGCAAGATTTTTTGTTTTTGAAATGGTTTTAAGGCGGCCATCTCAGCTTCTGCCTTCACCGAAGCCGCTATGGCTTTTTCAAGTACTTTGGCATCCGCCAATGCCACTCGTGCATAAACGGTATTGTTATACTTATCATAAACTTCTAGCCATTGTCCTGTTGTGACGGCTTTCCCAGCCACATAAAGCGGATAATCCACCACACTTTGTTTATCCGTCATTATTATTTATTCCTTTATAAAAATTTAAAATTAGACTACTGCATATTTATCCAGATCACTATATGATTCGCCCATTCATAGGTGAATTCACAACAATTCATTACTGTTTTCGATATGTATTAGGATAATGCAATGAAATTATTAAAAATATCAATGCTGGCTTTAGGAACGAGCATTTGTGGCCTGGCGCAAGCCGACGTTATTGGTGTTAAAGGCGACCTCAGCTACTGGAACTACAATGGCGAAGCCAATATGGCAGACCAAAGCAATGCACCAGATCAGGATCTTAAACGTAAAGGTTCCGCTCAAGTATCCCTTGCTGTTGAGCATCCAATTCCCCTGATTCCCAATGCAAAAATCCGTTATGTCAATTTAAATACCGAAACCGATCATAAAGTCGCAGGCCAACCAGTTTACGACCTCAACATCGATCATACCGATTTTATTTTATACTATGAAATTTTAGACACGATTGTAAATGCAGATGTCGGTTTAGGTGCAACCAACTTAAATGGCGATGTCAAAACCCTGAATATCAGCAAAACAGATATCGATAAAACTGTACCGGTGATCTATGGATCGGCGGGGGTAAAACTGCCGTTTACTGGCCTAAGTGCCAAAGCAGAACTCTTATATAGCAACTTTAATGATACTAAAATCACCGATGCTCAAGCAGAATTGCAATACAACTTTATCGACAATCTACTGGTCGATGTAGGCTTGAAAGCAGGCTACCGTATTCTGGATATCAAGTTAGATGACTATGAAAAGAATGATCTTAAATTTAACTTTAAAGGTCCTTATATTGGTCTAGATGTTCATTTCTAAGATTCGAATAACACAGAAACGGAATCTATAGATTCCGTTTTTTATCGCTCATCATTTCATTATTCCCGATTGATGTACGCCAAAACCTACAACAATCGTAGCCATTGGCGAATAGCCCGAACTCAACTTTTCGCCTATTATACAAATCATAGAGAGACAGGAAGTCTCATTGAGAATAATAAAACACACAGGACGTGGTCGTTAATAGGATATCAACGACATAAGCGAAATATGAAGAAGCCCCGTCAGGATGATGGGGCTTCTTTTTATCTATCATTTTGATCTGCGATTTAAAGACTTTTGAGATACGCGACTACATCGCGATGCTCTGCCATTTCAGCAAGCTGTAAGGCGGTATATTCTCCCTTATAAGCTGCATTCGCACCTTTAGTCACTAACAGCTTCACGACCGCTAGATGATCATTCTCGGAAGCAGCCTGTAACGCACTATAGCCTTCATCATCGGTCTGGTTTGGATCTGCACCCTCTGCCAATAGCTGCTCGACCTGTTCCACATCACCTAAAGATGCCCAATACACCAGCTCAGGAAGATACAGTTCATCATCATCTTCAGGGAGTGGAGAGAAAGAGTTGAGTTTCATATGTAGCGACTCATATTTTGGTGACAATCATAATTAAAACCTAAATTTAGTGACGTATCTATCTTGAATTCATTAAACTAAAGCACCTGTATCTTTTCTTATATAATTTAATGAAACGAGACAGGGCAATAGGATTACAATTCAATTGAGATAACGATTTTCAAATACTACTTCACACTAGCCTTGTGCAAAGTTAATTCTACATAAATAAGTCTTTAATTCTATTCTTGGCTGATCGAATGATTTGAGGATGATTTTTTTCAAGAAATGTATATATGGTAATAAATGGCAAAATTAGGCCTAGAATGTTAAATGTGGTGTGAAAAGTACAGATAAATTTTTGGATTATATTAGTTAGCCTACTAAAGAGTGTACCTATAGTTTGTCTTTCTGTTTCAGGTAAAGATTCATAGAAGAAATATGTAAATACCATAGCTATGATGAATGCTAGCAATATAGGCGGACTATAAAGCTCCATTAGAAATGGTCTCATATAATTGTCACTTCTAAGCTTAGCTATTGCTAAAACTAATATTATTGACCAAAAAATAGAATAGATAAAGGATGAGTCTACGCATTGATCCATTGTTTGAACTCCTTCGCCATTTGATTCATTTCATTGTTATTTTTATAAATAGAATAAGCTCTTTAGATCAATATTCTTAACATTTAATGCTTTTTTGCACTTAATATTCATTCCACGCAATAAAAAACACCCCCTAACGTTAGTTAGGGGGTGTTTCATATTTAAAAGCTGGCGATGACTTACTCTCACATGGCAAGTGCCACACTACCATCAGCGCTAAGAGGTTTCACTTCTGAGTTCGGGAAGGGATCAGGTGGTTCACTCTTGCTATTGTCGCCAGCAAACTGTTTTGGTTTTGGGTGGTCTTACATTTTTTGCCACTTAGTACCGAAAGAGTTATTAACGGATTAGTTTAATCGAGTCGTATTGTAACTAGTTTTGACACTAAATCAAGTTATGTATTGAATTTATCTTGAATACAACAACTGTTTGGGTGTTGTATAGTCAAGCCTCACGAGCAATTAGTATTGGTCAGCTTCACACGTCACCGTGCTTCCACACCCAACCT
Organism: Acinetobacter sp. WC-323; assembly: GCF_000314615.1. Taxonomy (NCBI): domain Bacteria; kingdom Pseudomonadati; phylum Pseudomonadota; class Gammaproteobacteria; order Moraxellales; family Moraxellaceae; genus Acinetobacter; species Acinetobacter sp. WC-323. The sequence goes on along the minus strand of NZ_AMZS01000023.1, from coordinate 2,690 downwards.
ATCAACGTCCTAGTCTCGAACGGCTCTTTAGAGGAATAAATTCCTAGGGAAATCTTATCTTGAGGTAGGCTTCCCGCTTAGATGCTTTCAGCGGTTATCCCTTCCGAACATAGCTACCCGGCGATGCGACTGGCGTCACAACCGGTACACCAGAGGTTCGTCCACTCTGGTCCTCTCGTACTAGGAGCAGATCCTCTCAAATTTCCAGCGCCCACGGTAGATAGGGACCGAACTGTCTCACGACGTTCTAAACCCAGCTCGCGTACCTCTTTAAATGGCGAACAGCCATACCCTTGGGACCTGCTTCAGCCCCAGGATGAGATGAGCCGACATCGAGGTGCCAAACACCGCCGTCGATATGAACTCTTGGGCGGTATCAGCCTGTTATCCCCAGAGTACCTTTTATCCGTTGAGCGATGGCCCTTCCATACAGAACCACCGGATCACTAAGACCTACTTTCGTACCTGCTCGACTTGTGGGTCTCGCAGTTAAGCGCGCTTTTGCCTTTATACTCTACGCGTGATTTCCGACCACGCTGAGCGCACCTTCGTACTCCTCCGTTACTCTTTAGGAGGAGACCGCCCCAGTCAAACTACCCACCAGACATGGTCCTCGCCCCGGATTACGGGGCAGAGTTAGAACCTCAACATTACCAGGGTGGTATTTCAAGGACGGCTCCATTAGAACTAGCGTTCTAACTTCAAAGCCTCCCACCTATCCTACACAAGTAAGGTCAAAGTTCAATGTCAAGCTGCAGTAAAGGTTCACGGGGTCTTTCCGTCTAGCCGCGGGTACACTGCATCTTCACAGCGATTTCGATTTCACTGAGCCTCTGCTGGAGACAGCGCCGCCATCATTATGCCATTCGTGCAGGTCGGAACTTACCCGACAAGGAATTTCGCTACCTTAGGACCGTTATAGTTACGGCCGCCGTTTACTGGGGCTTCGATCAAGAGCTTCGCTTACGCTAACCCCATCAATTAACCTTCCAGCACCGGGCAGGCATCACACCCTATACGTCCACTTTCGTGTTTGCAGAGTGCTATGTTTTTAATAAACAGTTGCAGCGGCCTGGTTTCTGTGGCTGCCAAAGCTCAGGGAGCAAGTCCCATCACCGTCAGCAGCGTACCTTCTCCCGAAGTTACGGTACCATTTTGCCTAGTTCCTTCAGCAGAGTTCTCTCAAGCGCTTTGGTCTACTCGACCTGACCACCTGTGTCGGTTTCGGGTACGATTCCTGTGTAACTGAAGCTTAGAGACTTTTCCTGGAAGCATGGTATCAGCCACTTCACTGTACAAGTACAGCTTGCTATCAGCTCTCAGCATAGAGCACCCCGGATTTGCCTAAGATGCATGCCTACTGCCTTCCACCTGGACAACCAACGCCAGGCTGACTTAACCTTCTCCGTCCTCTCATCGCATTACACAGAAGTATTGGAATATTAACCAATTTCCCATCGACTACGCCTCTCGGCCTCGCCTTAGGGGTCGACTCACCCAGCCCCGATTAACGTTGGACTGGAACCCTTGGTCTTTCAGCGAACGGGTTTTTCACCCGTTTTGTCGTTACTCACGTCAGCATTCGCACTTCTGATACCTCCAGCATACTTCTCAATACACCTTCATCGGCTTACAGAACGCTCCCCTACCACGTATACAAGTATACATCCGCAGCTTCGGCACATAGTTTTAGCCCCGTTACATCTTCCGCGCAGGCCGACTCGACTAGTGAGCTATTACGCTTTCTTTAAAGGGTGGCTGCTTCTAAGCCAACCTCCTAGCTGTCTATGCCTTCCCACATCGTTTCCCACTTAACTATGATTTTGGGGCCTTAGCTGGCGGTCTGGATTGTTTTCCTCTTGACTACGGACGTTAGCACCCGCAGTCTGTCTCCCGGATAGTACTCATTGGTATTCGGAGTTTGCATCGGTTTGGTAAGTCGGGATGACCCCCTAGCCGAAACAGTGCTCTACCCCCAATGGTATTCGTCCGAGGCGCTACCTAAATAGCTTTCGGGGAGAACCAGCTATCACCAGGCTTGATTAGCCTTTCACCCCTATCCACAAGTCATCCCCTGGCTTTTCAACGACAGTGGGTTCGGTCCTCCAGTTAGTGTTACCCAACCTTCAACCTGCTCATGGATAGATCGCCTGGTTTCGGGTCTATACCCAGCAACTAAACGCCCTATTAAGACTCGATTTCTCTACGGCTCCCCTATGCGGTTAACCTTGCTACTGAATATAAGTCGCTGACCCATTATACAAAAGGTACGCAGTCACACCACGAAGGTGCTCCCACTGCTTGTATGCATGCGGTTTCAGGATCTATTTCACTCCCCTCACAGGGGTTCTTTTCGCCTTTCCCTCACGGTACTGGTTCACTATCGGTCAGTCAGGAGTATTTAGCCTTGGAGGATGGTCCCCCCATATTCAGACAAGGTTTCACGTGCCTCGCCCTACTCGTCATCATTATGTGTGCCCTTTCGTGTACGGGAATATCACCCTCTACGTTCGCACTTCCCAGAGCGTTCCACTAGAACACACATAACTTAATGGGCTGCTCCCCGTTCGCTCGCCGCTACTAAGGGAATCTCAATTGATTTCTTTTCCTAAGGGTACTGAGATGTTTCACTTCCCCTCGTTCGCTTCATAAGCCTATGTATTCAGCTTATGATACCCGCCTTATAGCGG